>CANBQX010000023.1 GCA_947371775.1 Comamonadaceae bacterium | reverse complement strand
TCGCTGCTGTCCTGGGTCACCTTTGCCGTTCTGCTGGTGGGGCGCACTTATGGCGGTTGGCGCGGCAAACGCGCGGTGACCGTGCTCTACATCGGTTCAGCCTTCCTCTTTTTGGCCTATGTTGGCTCACGCTTTGTGCTGGAAGTGGTTCTGGGTCGCACCCCATGAAATACCTGTTGTTGTTGCTGGTGGCCTTGCTGATTCTTTGGCAATGGCGTACCTGGCGCGACCGTGGCGCTGGCGATGACACGCCAAGCCAGGGCAGTGCGGCCCTCCCTATCGAGATGGTGGCCTGCCTGCACTGTGGCATGCATGTGGCTGTGGCTGAGGCGGTGACCGGGCGTCTGGGCAGCTACTGCAGCGCGGGGCATCGCCAGCGCCACGAGGCCTGAACCTTGCGCGCCCTTTCGCACATCCAGCCGCAGTGAGCCACCTTACGCCACCTGTCGCGCCCTGGAGTCACGGTTGGTACGCGCCGGCACGCCAGGTGCCGTCGCCCAACTTCGGCCCACGGCCGGCGCAGGCCTGCATTGACCTGCTGGTCGTCCACTCGATCAGCCTGCCCCCTGGTGTCTATGGCGGCCCGGAGGTGGAGCAGTTGTTCACGAATAATTTGGATTGGGACGCCCATTCCTATTTCCAAACCATCCGGGGCATTCAGGTGTCTGCCCACTTCTTTATCCGCCGCGATGGCGCTCTGGTGCAGTTTGTGAGCTGCGACGACCGGGCGTGGCATGCGGGTACCTCGTCCTACCGGGGGCGCGAGAACTGCAATGACGACTCCATCGGTGTGGAGCTCGAAGGCTTGGAGGGCGATACCTTCACACCAGCGCAATACCAGTCTCTCGCTGACCTGGTGCGGGCGATTGCGCATCACTACCCCTTGGCGCACATGGCAGGGCATGAGCACATTGCGCCGGGCCGGAAATTGGATCCGGGACCTGGATTTCAATGGGGCGCCATCTTGCCCCTTCTGGCAAATTTATCAATTAGCGCTCCTGCAACAAAAAATAATTAATTTTTTGTCATTCGGGTTTGTACTAGCAAATTGGAGCTTTTGCCGGAACGCTCGGCAACAAATCCAGCAAAAACAAGGCGCCGCAATGCAAAACCGCGGGAAACCCGCGTGGCGCTTGGATATTCACTTCCAAAATTCGCGTTGACGCGACTTTCTGAGGCCTTGAATCGTCTCAAACAAGGGGGCTACAGCCGCTCCATTTTGGTGCATCGACCTGCCCGTGTCGGAAGATGAAATTTAGACCCGATACACTACCTGTAGTGGCTTGTGCGACCAAGACACACCAGATATAGTGCTTCTGCGCTTTGAAGGCTCCGGCGCGTTGGAGCAGACTTCAGCGTCAGTTTTTGATAAAAATACCGATACCAAAAGGAAATCATGCAAACCATTACCGTCTTGTCTCCATCGGCGCCCTTGGCATCGCCCATGGGCAGTGGAGCTGAAGAGACATCGGGCGCCAGCGCCTACGCCAACTACCAGATCATCCGCCGCAATGGCGCCGTGGTGGCGTTTGAACCCAACAAGATCGCTGTGGCCATCATGAAAGCCTCGCTCGCGGTGCATGGCACCCAGGGTGCGGCATCGGCCAGCGTGCGCGAAAACGTAGACGCCCTGACCCAGCAGGTCATGCGCGCCTTGATGCGTTCGCGTCCGGGCGGCGGCACCTTCCACATTGAAGACGTGCAAGACCAGGTGGAACTAGGTCTGATGCGCGCGGGCAACCACGAAGTGGCGCGTGCCTATGTTTTGTACCGTGAGCGACGCACGCAGGAGCGCGTCAAACAGTTGGCTGAAGCCACACCCGCAGCCCCCACCTTGCATGTGATGGACCGGGGTCAGCGCGTGGCATTGGACGTGCGCGCCATGACCCAGCGCATCGAAACTGCCTGCCAAGGACTGGGCGCTGACGTCAAGGCAGAGCCCATCATTGCCGAGACCATGCGCAATTTGTACGACGGCGTGCCTATGGAAGAGGTGTTCAAGGCCTCGATTTTGGCGGCCCGCACGCTGATCGAAAAAGACCCCGACTACACCTACGCCACCGCGCGTCTGTTGTTCCACACGATCTCGCGTGAGGTGCTGGGCCGCGATGTGGCCGCTGCGGACATGCAGCAGGCGTATGCCGAGTATTTCCCCGACTTCATTAAAAAGGGCGTGGGCTACGAGCTGTTGGATGAAAAAATGCAGCAGTTCGACTTGGTGCGCCTGGGCGCGGCCCTGAAGGCCGAGCGCGACCTGCAGTTCGACTACCTGGGCTTGCAGACCCTGTACGACCGCTATTTTCTGCACCACCAAAAAACACGCATTGAGCTGCCACAGGCGTTTTTCATGCGGGTGGCCATGGGGCTGTCGCTCAATGAGACCGACCGCGAAGCGCGTGCCATCGAGTTCTACGAAGTGCTGTCCTCGTTTGACTTCATGTCCAGCACGCCCACCTTGTTCAACAGCGGCAGCCTGCGCTCGCAACTGTCGTCTTGCTATCTGACCACCGTACCCGATGATTTGGACGGCATCTACGAGTCGATCAAAGAAAACGCACTGCTGTCCAAATTTGCCGGCGGCCTGGGCAACGACTGGACCCGCGTGCGGGCGCTGGGTTCGCGCATCAAAGGCACCAACGGCGAATCCCAAGGCGTGGTGCCTTTCCTGAAGGTTGTCAACGATACCGCCGTGGCGGTGAACCAGGGCGGTAAGCGCAAAGGCGCGGTGTGTACCTACCTGGAAACTTGGCATCTGGACATCGAAGAATTCCTGGAGTTGCGCAAAAACACCGGCGACGACCGCCGCCGCACCCACGACATGAACACCGCCAACTGGGTGCCCGATTTGTTCATGCGCCGGGTCATGGAAAAAGGGCAGTGGACCTTGTTCTCACCGTCCAACGTTCCCGATTTGCACGACAAGTTTGGTGCAGACTTTGAAAAAGCCTATGTGGCTTATGAGCAGCAGGCCGCCCAAGGCTTGATCAAGCCCTCACGTGTGGTCGAGGCCGCAGACCTGTGGCGCAAAATGCTCACGATGCTGTTTGAAACCGGCCACCCCTGGATTACTTTCAAAGACGCTTGCAATGTGCGCTCCCCCCAGCAGCACGCCGGCGTGGTGCACTCCAGTAATCTGTGCACCGAGATCACGCTCAATACCTCGGACACCGAAACTGCGGTCTGTAACCTGGGCTCAGTTAATTTGCTGCAGCATTTGAAGGACGGCAAGCTCGACCACGACAAGCTCAAGCGCACCGTGACCACGGCCATGCGCATGCTGGACAACGTGATTGACATCAATTACTACGCGGTCAAAAAAGCGCGTGACTCCAACATGCGCCACCGCCCGGTGGGTCTGGGTGTGATGGCCTTCCAGGACAGCCTGTACGAATTGCGCATTCCCTACGCCAGCGAAGCAGCGGTCAACTTTGCCGACACCTCGATGGAAGCGGTCAGCTACTACGCCTACTGGGCCTCCACCGAGTTGGCGCGCGAACGCGGCAGCTACTCCAGCTTCAAGGGCTCTTTGTGGGACCAGGGCATCTTGCCGTTTGACACGCTGGACATGCTGGCCAAAGCCCGCGGCGGCTACGTGGAAGTGGACCGCTCCAGCACCATGGACTGGGATGCGCTTCGCCGCAAGATTGCCAAGGACGGCATGCGCAATTCCAATTGCGTGGCCATCGCGCCGACCGCCACCATCTCCAACATCATTGGTGTGGACGCGTCGATCGAGCCTTGCTTTGGCAACTTGTCGGTCAAGTCCAATCTGTCGGGCGAATTCACGGTGGTCAACAGCTACCTGGTGCGCGACCTCAAGCGCATCGGCCTGTGGGACGACGTGATGGTGATGGACCTCAAGCACTTCGACGGCTCACTCAGCCCCATGGACCGCGTTCCCAACGACATCAAGCAGCTGTATGCCACCGCGTTTGAAGTGGAAACCCGCTGGTTGGTGGAAGCTGCAGCCCGTCGTCAAAAATGGATTGACCAGGCCCAGTCGCTCAATATCTACATGGCTGGCGCTTCCGGCAAAAAGTTGGACGACACCTACAAGTTGGCATGGGTTCGTGGCCTGAAAACCACCTACTACCTGCGCACCATGTCGGCCACCCATGCGGAAAAATCCACGGTCAGCTCGGGTCGCATGAATGCGGTGTCGTCGCAGTCCAGCACACCGGCAAAAGCCCAGTCCTCGTCCTTGCTCGAAGCGGCTGCCGCAGCGGCGCAAGAGCAAATGACATTGAGCGCGAATGCGGCTACCGACATCAAGTTTTGTGGCGTTGATGACCCGACCTGTGAGTCCTGCCAATAAAGGCCTGGGACGCAGCCTGCGCTGCGTCAATTAAATCTGTGATTTGGCGCGCAAAAGCTATGAAAATTGCGCGCCTGATCGCATAATCTGTGAATTGGAAAAAAATCTATGTTGACCTGGGAAGAAGATATCAAGCCCGCTACGCAAAACGTGTTTGCGAACCCTGCGGCCGACGCTTTTTTTGCCCATCCTGCCAGTCCTGCAGCAGCCGCTGTGTCGGACTTTGAGCGTCCCACCGTCACCGCTGCTGTTGCCTTTGCCCATGAGGCAAGCCGTCGCGTCAAAGCGTCTGACAAGCGCATCATCAACGGCCAAACCGACGTGAACCAGTTGGTGCCCTTCAAGTACAAATGGGCCTGGGAAAAGTACCTGGCCACCTGCGCTAACCACTGGATGCCGCAAGAGGTCAACATGACCCGCGACATCGCATTGTGGAAAGACCCCAATGGTTTGACCGAGGATGAGCGTCGCATCATCAAGCGCAATCTGGGCTTCTTTACGACCGCCGATTCACTGGCCGCCAACAACATTGTGCTGGGCACCTACCGTCACATCACCGCCCCCGAGTGCCGCCAGTTCTTGCTGCGCCAGGCGTTTGAGGAGGCGATCCACACCCACGCCTACCAGTACATCGTCGAATCGCTGGGCTTGGACGAGGGCGAAATTTTCAGCGCCTACAACGAAGTCAAATCGATCCGCGACAAAGACCAGTTCCTGATCCCTTTCATTGAAGCGATCATGGATCCGCACTTCCATACCGGTACACCCGAGACCGACCAGACGCTGCTCAAGTCGCTCATCGTGTTTGCATGCCTGATGGAAGGGCTGTTCTTCTATGTCGGCTTCACCCAGATTCTGGCGCTGGGTCGACAAAACAAAATGACCGGTGCTGCCGAGCAGTACCAGTACATCCTGCGCGACGAGTCCATGCATTGCAACTTCGGCATTGACTTGATCAACCAGCTCAAAGCCGAAAACCCCCACCTGTGGACGCCTGAATTCAAGGCTGAGATCAAGGGTCTGTTTGAAACCGCTGTGGAGCTGGAGTACCGCTATGCCGAAGACACCATGCCGCGCGGTGTGCTAGGCATGAACGCGTCCATGTTCAAAGGCTATTTGCGGTACATCGCCAACCGACGCGCCACCCAAATTGGCTTGGAGGCGCTGTTCCCCCATGAGGAAAACCCCTTCCCTTGGATGAGCGAAATGATCGATTTGAAGAAAGAGCGCAATTTCTTCGAAACCCGTGTTATCGAATACCAGTCCGGTGGAGCCTTGTCTTGGGACTAAGCCTTTGAATCGGACCCGCGTACATTTCACAGCCTACCTCGCCCCTGCTGGCGCGAGCGGGGCTGTGGTCCCGCATTCATGTTGCTGGGAACCTGCCCAACCACATGAATCTCTTTTTGCGACTTACCTGCAAAAAGTGCTCTTTGTAAACTGATCAAGGAGAAAATGATGGCAACTGCAAAAAAACCGGCCGCAAAAAAGGCCGCACCCGCAACCAAAGTGGCTGCAAAAAAGGCGGCTCCTGCCGCACCAGCGAAGAAAGCTGTAGCAAAGAAAGCTGCTGCACCGGCTAAAAAAGTAGCTGCGAAAAAAGCAGCGCCCGCCAAGGCAGCGCCAGCTAAAAAAGCGCCCGCCAAAAAAGCGGCACCCGCCAAGGCGGCCGTGAAGGCGCCCGCGAAAAAAGCGGCAGCCAAAGCAGCACCAGCGAAAAAGGCAGCGCCCGCAAAAAAGGCAGCTCCCGCTAAAAAAGCAGTCGTGAAGAAGGCGGTCGCGAAGAAGGCTGCGCCTGCTAAAAAGGCCGCTCCTGCCAAGAAGGCTGCCCCTGCCAAGAAGGCTGCCCCTGCTAAAAAAGTAGCAGCCAAGAAGGCAGCACCCGCCAAGAAAGCGGCGCCCGCGAAGAAGGCCGCTCCTGCGAAGGCGGCAGCCCCTAAGAAGGCCGCACCTAAAAAGGCAGCTCCTGCGAAGAAGCCTGCTGCAGCTCCTGCGCAGACGACGCTCAACCCCAAGGCTGCATGGCCTTTTCCCAGCGCGACAAAACCTTAATCAGTTTTGTAGCTGGAACCAAAGCCTGGCATCTCTTGCAGATGCTGGGCTTTTTTGTGTCTAGATGAGACCGCGTTCAACGGTAAAACGCCTGCAGCCGATATCCCGTCACACGCGACGTCGAGCTTGGATCGTCCCACTGAACCCACAGATCAATGGGTGCCGTGGATGAACCTTGCAGCACATTCGCCGAGGCAGCCCACTCTTTGGGGGTGTAGATCTTTCGCGCCAGTGCCTCGTCAGCGCTATCGGTCAGCGTAAGTGCCAAAGACGGTGTTTCCAAAGTCAGTCCCGAGCGGTTGCTGAGCATTGCCTTCAGATGAAAGGCGTTGGCCCCGGCGGCCGTCAGACTCGAGTCGTCAATGGCCAAGGCACCGCTTTGGCGAAGTGCACAACTGCCCGGTGGGCATGCCGACTGTAGCCAATGCGCAAGCCTGGGTTGCCCATCTGCCAGGCTCCGGTAAGTACCAAGGCCCACTTGCGTCGCGAGCATCGCCAGCAGAATGAAAAGTACACCGAGAGAAGCCGGGCGGTAGGTGGCGTTGGTCGGTACTGGTGACGCCGGTGGTCGTGCAACCGGTGCGCTTGTGGAATCTGACGTGGCACTGGCCGGTGGAGCATCGAGGGGGACGGACGTCTCGTCTGGGCCCACTGTTTCCTGCCGCTGCAGGAGTGGCTCAGCCAATACGTGTTTTTGCACGACGGGTGCGCTTGTGTGGGCCTGGGCCATGAAAACCTCTTGGCACACGCCGCAGCGAACCCAACCCTGCGCGAGCTCCAACTGGTCTTCAGACACCAGGAACGCGGTAGCGCACTGGGGGCAGTGGGTCGTCAAGTCCATGTCGAAAAAGTGATTGATGGCGCCCTGATGACCGATACGCTCACAGGCTCGCAGTCATCAATACCCAACCCTCTTGGGTGTCGGATACGGTGAGTTGGCAGTAAGGTGCATACGCCTGCTTGAGCTCTTCTGCCTGGCGCTCCAGAATTCCCGCCAGTACCAATCGCCCTCCCGCCGTCACGTGCGAGCACAACAAGGGCGCAAGCACTTTCAAGGGGGAGGCCAAAATATTGGCCAGCACCACGCCGTACTTCCCTTGGGCCTGGTCGGGCAAGCCTGCATGGAGCGTGGCCTCGTTGGCGCTGGCATTCAGTTCGGTGGATTCCACTGCCGCCGGGTCAATGTCGACCGCCATCACGTGGGCTGCGCCAAATTTAGAAGCGGCAATGGCCAAGATGCCAGACCCGCATCCATAGTCGAGCACCCGCGCAGGCATCGGGTTGTGCGCAATCCAACGCAAGCACATACGGGTGGTAGGGTGCGTGCCCGTGCCAAATGCCAGTCCCGGGTCGAGCCGTATCACCTCGCGCGCAGCCTCAGGCAGCGCATGCCAGGTGGGAACGATCCAAAACGTTGGCGTGATGTCGACCGGTGCGAACTGGGATTGGGTCAAACGCACCCAGTCCTGGTCAGGCACCGCCGTGGTTCCCAAGACTTCGCAGCCTTCAAAAAAGTCCTGGACTTGCAGCAGTTCAGCGGCATGGTGAGCGACGGCTTCCTCGGCAAACAAAGCAGTCAGTCGCGAGCGCTGCCAACCGTCTTTGGGCGCAGGCATGCCAGGTTCGCCAAACAAGGCCACCTCGGCATCGGTTTGGGCGTCGGCGTCTTCGACGCTCACGCTCAATGCATCCAGGGCCTCTAGCGCCTCACTCATGGCTTCGACCCGGTTTTCGGGGCACATCAGGCGCAGTTCAAACATGGTGTCTTTCAGCGTTTGTGCTGTTCCAGCCAATGCTCCAAATAATGGATATTGGTGCCCCCGGCCATGAACTTGGCATCCACCATCAGTTCACGGTGCAAAGGTATGTTGGTGTTAATGCCTTCGACCGCCGTCTCCAGCAAGGCGGTTCGCATGCGGGCCAAGGCCTGTTCGCGGGTGTCGCCATGCACGATCAGCTTGCCAATCATGGAGTCGTAGTTCGGCGGCACAAAATAATTGGTGTACACATGCGAGTCCACCCGCACACCGGGGCCGCCGGGCGCGTGCCAGGTCGTGATCCGTCCCGGCGACGGCGTGAATTTGTACGGGTCTTCCGCGTTGATCCGGCACTCAATGGCGTGGCCACTGATGGTGATCTGGCGCTGGGTGAAGGGCAGCTTCTCACCCGCTGCGACCATGATTTGCGTTTTGACGATGTCAATGCCGGTCACCATTTCCGTCACGGGGTGCTCCACCTGCACACGGGTGTTCATCTCAATGAAGTAGAACTCGCCCGCTTCGTACAGAAACTCAAACGTTCCCGCGCCGCGGTACCCCATCTTTTTGCAGGCCGCAACGCAGCGCTCACCAATGCGCTCGATCAGTTTGCGGTTGATGCCGGGCGCCGGTGCTTCTTCCAGAATCTTCTGGTGACGGCGCTGCATGGAGCAGTCGCGCTCGCCCAGGTACACCGCGTTCTTGAAGGTGTCGGCCAGCACTTGGATTTCGATATGGCGTGGGTTTTGGAGAAATTTCTCCATGTACACCGCCGGATTGCCAAACGCCGCGCCGGCCTCGGCTTTGGTCATGGCCACCGCGTTGATCAGTGCGGCCTCGGTGTGCACCACGCGCATGCCGCGGCCACCGCCACCACCGGCTGCTTTGATGATCACCGGATAGCCCACTGATTTAGCAATGCGCCGCACCAGAGTCGGGTCATCGGGCAGTTCGCCATCTGACCCTGGTACGCAGGGCACGCCCGCGCGAATCATGGCCTGCTTGGCAGACACTTTGTCGCCCATCAGGCGGATGGAGTCTGGTGTGGGGCCAATGAACTGAAAACCGCTTTTCTCTACGCGTTCGGCAAAGTCTGCGTTCTCGCTTAAAAAACCGTAGCCAGGGTGAATCGCTTCTGCATCGGTCACTTCTGCCGCAGAAATAATCGCCGGCATGTTGAGGTAGCTGAGGTTGGATGCGGCCGGGCCAATGCACACCGCTTCTTCGGCCAGGCGCACGTATTTGGCGTCGCGGTCAGCCTCGGAGTAGACCATCACCGCTTTCACGCCCAGTTCGCGGCAGGCACGCTGGATGCGAAGCGCGATTTCGCCACGGTTGGCGATCAGAATTTTCTTGAACATGGGTGGCGCTGCTTATTCGATGGTCAGCAAGCTTTGCCCGTATTCCACTGCTTGGCCGTTCTCGCACAGGATCTGAACGACCTTGCCGGACTTGTCGGCCTCGATTTCGTTGAGGATTTTCATGGCCTCAATGATGCAAATCGTGTCTCCCGCCTTGACCATGTCGCCCACTTCGACAAAGGACTTGGCGCCGGGCGAGGACGAACGGTAGAACGTACCTACCATGGGGGATTTGACCGCGTGCAGTGCTGTTTCCTCAGGCAGGGCTGCTTCCAAAGCAGCCGGTGCGGGCACCGGTGCCGCCGCTACCGCCACCGGGCTTGCTGCTTGCATGGGCTGGGGTGCGGCAGCCACGTAGGTGGGTGTGACCACGTTGGAGGCTTTGACAATACGAACCTTGCCTTCAGCCTCGGTAATTTCAAGCTCTGACACGTTGGAGTCAGACACCAGGTCGATCAGAGTTTTGAGTTTGCGCAAATCCATAGGAGCTCCCAAAGCGGTTGGCGATAGTGTGGGTTTGCGGCAAAAAATTCGCCTAAAACTTGCTATCGGAATTTATTTGTAGGTATGTTCGGCCAAATTTCGGCAGACAGTTCCATCATACGCTGCCCAAAGGCAGCGTTGCAAGGCCTATTTTAGACCAGCGAGCAATTGCAATTCACCGGCGGTGACCTGCCCCATTTTGCGCAAAAGGATATTGCCTTTGGCATCCATTGCCACGGTGAAGGGCAGGGCGCCGGTCAGGTTTCCCAGTGTGCGGCTGAGTTCAGTGCCACCAAAGCCGGCCATGCCGACCGGAAACGCCAGCATTGTTTTGTCCAAAAACGCATGGACCGGCGCCGCCTTGTCGACAGCCAAACCCAAAACTTGCCAACCGTTCGCCTTGTTTTCTTGATAAAAGGTGTTAATTAGCGGCAATTCTTCAACGCATGGCGGGCACCAGGTCGCCCAAAAGTTGATTAGCAGGGGGCGTCCCGCAAAGGACGCCATGGCCAGCGCACCGCCCTGCGGTGTAGCCCATTTCAGATTCCAAAAGTCAGGAGCGCTGGCCGTCACCGCCTGCGCGGTGTCTTTTCTCATCTGCATCCAGGCGGCGGTTACTCCTGCACCGAGGGCCGCGAGGCCCAAGGCACCCACCACGGTGCGTCGCAACCGTGCTTGTGCGGTGGCGGGGAGTGGCTTATCAGGCGAAGATTCAGCGTTCATAGGGCGCCATTTTCTACCAAGCGGCGCAAAGCGTCAGTGTTGCCCCGCGGGCTGCGGCCCCGCGTGTCGGGTTGCAGCGCGCCGCGCAGGTCGTCCAGGTCGTAGACCAGAAGGTGCAGTCCGATGTTTTCCTGCAGGGCCGGGCATCGCACATGGACGCTCAGCGCATCCACCATGCCGCCCTGAAAGCCCGGCACCGATCGCGCCTCAAAACGGATGCCCAGGTCGATCAGCGCGATTTCAGCTGCCTTGGAGTCATCGCAAAACAGCTGCAGGTAGATGTCGGTGTGGCGCGTGGCGGTTCCGTGCCACACGGCGCCCGCGATATGGGGCCGAAAGCGCTCCAGCCGCTGCATCCAGCTTAAGCCCAGTTCCCGCAGCGCCTGTAGTTCTTCGGGCTGGGTGTCCGCGCAAAAAATGGCGATGTACTCCTCCACCGCCAGCTCCAGCTCCTGGTTGTCGGGCAGGCCACCGCGTTGGCCTGCGCCCAGCTGTTTGGCTGCGCGCCGCTTGGCAGCGCCAAAGTCCAAGCCCTCTTCGACGACCAGACGCGCTGCGATGGCGGTGATTTCTTGCTTGTAACTGTCCATGGCTTGATTGTGCCCCCGCCCCGTCCTGCCCGGGCGTGGCCTGGCCGCTAAACTCATGCGATGCATATTCATATTTTGGGCATTTGCGGCACCTTCATGGGCGGTCTGGCGGCCCTGGCACGCGAGGCCGGGCACCGGGTGACGGGTTGTGACGCAGGGGTTTATCCGCCCATGAGCGACCAGTTGCGCGCTTTGGGCATTGATTTGATCGAGGGCTTTGGTGCAGACCAATTGGCGCTCCAACCCGATGTTTTTGTGGTGGGCAACACCGTCAGCCGCAGCCGACTGGACAACGGCACGGCGAAATTTCCGCTGATTGAGGCGATTTTGGATGCCGGTGCGCCTTACACCAGCGGCCCGCAGTGGCTGGCCGAGCATGTGCTGCAAGGGCGCCATGTGCTGGCGGTAGCCGGAACCCACGGAAAAACCACGACCACCGCCATGCTGAGCTGGATTTTGGAGCGTGCCGGCCTGCAACCCGGCTTCTTGGTGGGCGGCGTGCCTTTGAACTTTGGGGTGTCAGCCCGCCTGGGGCAGGGCCGGCCTTTTGTGATTGAGGCGGACGAGTACGACACCGCCTTTTTTGACAAGCGCAGCAAGTTTGTCCATTACCGCCCGCGCACCGCCGTGCTCAACAACCTCGAGTTCGACCACGCCGACATTTTTGACAATCTGGCGGCGATCGAACGCCAGTTCCACCATCTGGTGCGAACCGTGCCCGCCACCGGGCGCGTTGTGGTGAACGGACTGGAAGAAAGCCTGGCCCGGGTCCTGCACCAGGGTTGCTGGAGCGAGGTGCGAAGCTTTGGCGCGGCGGTGAGCGACTTCAGCGCGCTGGGCGAACCCCACGACTTTGAGGTGCTGCTTGCTGGTAAAGCCGTGGCGCGGGTGCAGTGGTCCTTGACCGGCGTGCACAACCAGCTTAACGCCCTGGCTGCCATTGCAGCGGCCGAGCATGTCGGCGTGTCGCCTGCCGATGCCGCTGCCGCCTTGGCCAGCTTTGAGAACGTCAAGCGCCGCATGGAAGTGCGCGCGAGCATTGCGTTGGCAAGCGAAGTGGGTGGCGCACCGGTGACGATTTACGACGACTTTGCCCACCACCCGACCGCGATTCGCACCACGCTCAATGGACTGCGGCGCAAAGTCGGTGGCGCGCGCATTCTGGCGGTGTTTGAGCCGCGCTCCAACACCATGAAGCTGGGCACCATGAAGGCGCAGCTGCCCTGGAGCCTGGAAGAGGCCGACCTGGCGTTCTGCCACGGCGGGGGTCTGGGCTGGGATGCCCACGAAGCACTGGCCAGCATGGGCGATAAGGCACAAGTGGCCCCCACGATTGACGCGCTGGCCTCGATGGTGGCGGCCGCCGCCCGGGCGGGCGATCAGATTGTGTGCATGAGCAACGGCGGGTTTGGCGGGGTGCACGACAAAATCGCCGCGCTGCTCCAAGGCGCCTAAAAAAGCAAAATGGCCCGCGAGGGGCCATTTGCGTGGGGCTTTGCAGACTCAGGTTGCCGCGTTGCGTCGCACGCGACGTGCCTTCACCGACTGGGAGAGCACCTCCAGGCTTTCCAGGGAATCGTCCCAGCCCAGGCAGGCGTCGGTAATGCTTTGGCCGTAGGCCAAGGCAGAAGGCGAGTCCTTGCCGGGCGTGAATTTTTGCGCGCCTGCGCTCAGGTGGCTCTCAATCATCACGCCAAAGACACGGCTGGATCCGCCTGCGACCTGGGCTGCGATATCGCGCGCCACGTCCAGTTGTTTCTCGTGCTGCTTGCTGCTGTTGGCGTGGCTGCAGTCCACCATCAGCGTGGGTGGCAACTTGGCTTTGATCAGATCCTGGCAGGCCGCTTCCACGCTCTGCGCGTCGTAGTTGGGGGCTTTGCCGCCGCGCAAAATCACATGGCAGTCCGGGTTGCCCTGGGTTTGCACGATCGCCACCTGGCCGTTTTTGTGGACCGACAGAAAGTGGTGGCCACCAGCGGCGGCCTGGATGGCGTCGGTGGCGATTTTGATATTGCCATCGGTGCCGTTTTTAAAGCCAATCGGCGCCGAGATGCCCGAGGCCAATTCGCGGTGGACCTGGCTCTCGGTCGTGCGCGCGCCGATGGCGCCCCAGGCGATCAAATCGCCCAGGTACTGCGGCGAAATCACGTCCAAAAATTCACTGCCCGCGGGCAGGCCCAAGCGGTTGATGTCAATCAGCAGCTGGCGGGCGATGCGCAGACCTTCGTCAATGCGAAAGCTCTCGTCCAGATAGGGGTCGTTGATCAGGCCCTTCCAGCCCACGGTGGTGCGGGGTTTTTCGAAATACACGCGCATCACGATCTCCAGCGTGTCGGCGTAGTGGGTGCGCATCTCTTGCAAACGGCGCGCATAGTCCAGCGCGGCGGCGGGGTCGTGGATCGAGCAGGGCCCAATGATGACCAGAAGGCGGTCGTCTTTGCCGGCCATGATGCCTTGGATGCGCTTGCGGGTGGCCGACACCAGGGTCTCCACGGCCGTGCCGCTGATGGGGAAAAAGCGAATCAGATGCTCGGGGGGCGGTAACACGGTGATGTCCTTGATGCGTTCGTCATCGGTGGTGCTGGTGCGGTCAGCGTGGGGGTTCATGTCAGGCTCCTAAGGCAGTCAATCAAAGAGAAAAGGCATAAAAAAACCGCCGGGGGTGCCGGCGGTTTCGGAAGTATCAGGACGTTTTTTTAGGGTACGTTCAGAACTCTCTACCGCCGCAGGCGTTGGAGAACCAAAAATAGCTAAAGAAAAAAGCGGCGGGATGCATGGCGCTCAATGTAGCACAACTTTTTTTTTCAGGCCGTGCCGCCGACCGTCAGGCCGTCGATACGCAATGTAGGTTGGCCCACGCCCACAGGCACGCTCTGGCCCTCTTTGCCACAGGTGCCCACACCACTGTCCAGGCGCATGTCGTTGCCGATCATGCTCACGCGCTTGAGGCATTCCGGTCCGCTGCCGACGATGGTCGCACCTTTGACCGGGTACAAAATCTTTCCGTTCTCGACCCAATAGGCCTCGCTGGCAGAAAACACAAACTTGCCGGAGGTGATGTCCACCTGTCCGCCGCCAAAGTTGGTGGCATACAGCCCCTTTTTGATGCTTTTAACGATTTCCTGCGGGTCTTTGTCGCCGCCCAACATGTAGGTGTTGGTCATGCGCGGCATGGGCACGTGGGCATAGCTTTCGCGCCGTCCGTTGCCCGTGGGCGCCACACCCATCAGGCGCGCGTTCATCGCGTCTTGGATATAGCCCTTGAGGATGCCGTCTTCGATCAGCACATTGCGCCCGCTGGTGTTGCCCTCGTCGTCCACATTGAGCGAGCCGCGGCGGTCGGCAATCGTGCCATCGTCCAAGACGGTCACGCCCTTGGCCGCCACGCGCTGGCCGATGCGGCCACTAAAGGCGCTGGAGCCTTTGCGGTTGAAGTCACCCTCCAGGCCGTGGCCAATGGCTTCGTGCAGCAAGATGCCCGGCCAGCCCGAGCCCAGCACCACCGTCATTTCGCCCGCAGGCGCGGGGCGTGCTTCCAGGTTGGTCAGCGCGGCATGCACAGCTTGGTTCACGTACTCGGTGATTTGGGCATCGTCAAAATACGCCAGCCCAAAGCGACCACCACCACCCGAGGAGCCGACCTCGCGGCGTCCTTTTTGCTCTGCGATCACGGTGACCGACAGGCGCACCAGCGGGCGCACATCGGCCGCCAGCGTGCCGTCTGCGCGGGCCACCAGCACCACGTCGTATTCCATGGCCAGTCCGGCCATGACCTGCGCCACGCGCGGGTCCTTGGCTCGGGCCAGCTTTTCGACCTTGCCCAGCAAAGCGACTTTGGTGGCGCTGTCCAAAGTGGAAATCGGATCTTGGTCCGGATAGAGCGAGCGACTGCGGGCCATCTTGGGTTTGCTCACGCCCACGCGGCGGGTTTGGGCCGCGCCGGAGATGGTGCGCACGGTGCGGGCAGCGTCCAGCAAGGCGGCTTCAGAAATATCGTCCGAGTAAGCAAATGCGGTTTTTTCACCGCTCACAGCGCGCACGCCTACGCCTTGGTCAATGCTGAACGAGCCGGTTTTGACGATGCCTTCTTCCAGGCTCCAGCCCTCGGAGCGCGTGTATTGAAAGTACAGATCGGCTTCATCGACCCGCTGCATTTTGATTTCGGCCAGCGCCCGCGCCAGGTGCGATTCGTCCAGGCCAAACGGGGTCAGCAACAGGGATTTGGCCGTGGCCAAGCGTTCAATAGTGGGTTCGCGAGAGATGGAGGGTAGGGATGTCATCTTTCGATGATATCCCCCCCAAAGAACCGTGCTTGCGACTTTCACCGCACACGGCTCACGCACGACCACTGACTAGACAGCTTCAACAGGTTGCATAACCTTCGGCTGCTTCGTCAGATTAAAGTCCCCCGTACTGGGGACCGGCTTGATAACCTTCAAACCTAGGGCGTGGACACGCCTGTGACAGATCGGATGTAACAGCACCCGATTGGAGAGAGCATCACTCCCTCCCAGCTGCCGATAGACGATGTGGTGGTCGTCCATGTTTTCTTCAGCTATGTCTAATTGTTGCTCGCAGAGAGCGCATCTACCACCTTGGTCAAACCACAGGGAGGCTCTTTGCGTGTTCCAGATGGTCTCGCCCATCCTTTGCACGCGCAGTCGCTCCCCATAGACCTGCCAGTCGGGGTGGAAATCCTTGTCCCGTTCTGCCTGCGCTATGCGCATCTGCGCCTTTCCGACGAAATGCATGACGGCTTTCCAATCGATGGATTGCCAGTCGTTCGATTCGCCCGAAGGTGCAGCATCGTTAGCGATGTGTTCCATACCATCCTCCAGTTAAGTAAACCGAAGAAGGCACTGACCCAGAGGGTCAGATACCCTCTGGGTCTTAGTTAAGGTCGCAACTGCTTTCACGCTGTCGCACCTAGAGCAAGTCAGCCAGCTTTCACTGCGGGGCAGAACCCCTATGCCGTCCATTACAGACGGCCATTCGCTTTTTGCTCTTTCCTCTACCCCCTCCACCATGGCCTTTGATTACTCTCAGGTTGCCAGCACCTTGCGGCGTTGGCGATGAATGGGGCTTACCCCGTTTCCCTTTGTGTCCATCAGGCTGGCGAGCCAGATGATGGGGTTAGGGACTCTCTATCCTCCGGAAGCCATTTGGGGAACGACGTTTGGTACATGACCCAGACGTCCAGACTTCTTGCCTTTTGGCCGTAGCTCCTCCCTTGGGAGAGACAAGTGTTAGCTACTCAATGCTGTCGAAGGTTGAAAACGAGAGTTCACATTACATTTCCCGTACCCTTTACCTCAGCATCGCCTCCATTTCTTGCTCATGGAGTTGGGACTGATTTGCACCAGTCTTGTGTGCTTGCGCACGCGGTGTTTAACTGCAGCTCCGCACCTCCGGATTACTCCAGACGCACGTGCAGTTGAGGTCACCCTGTTCCGAGGGTGGTTTCAGAGGAAACAAGACACAAAGAGCGGTTCGCTCTTGATCAGTAACTTTCAATACAAATCAAATTTGTAAAGATATGTAAATTAACCAACTCTTTCGAGAATGTGTCGCAATTCGGCAACAAACCACAGCCCTTTAGGTCGTGATTCACCAGTGACCCGCCCTCAGGGCGGGGACTGTAGTAGCCAAATAGCGCCACTTGGCTACTACAAAGTTAGCCCTTTTTAGGGGGCGGAACAGACCCTTTTTGAGAGGAGAACTGTTCTCTGATATAGGTGATCTCAAGGATCACATGAAGCGACTCGGGTCGCACCATGAGGGCATTCTAGGTCTGTACCAATCGCCGGGCATTGGCTATGGACATCAGAATACCCAGCGCAAACCCCAGCGTCACCATGGCTGTGCCGCCATAGCTGATGAAGGGCAGGGGCACACCCACCACTGGCAAGATGCCGCTGACCATGCCCATGTTGACAAAGGCGTAGGTGAAAAAAATCATGGCAATGCTGCCCGCCAGCAAACGGGAAAACAAGGTCGGCGCGTCCAGCGCAATCGCCAGGCCGCGCAGAATCAGCGCCATAAATGCCGTCATGAGCAGCACATTGCCCAAGAGACCGAACTCTTCGGAAAACGCCGCAAAAATAAAGTCGGTGGTGCGCTCGGGAATGAACTCCAGGTGCGTCTGCGTGCCTTGCATAAAGCCCACGCCAAAGACGCCGCCTGACCCAATCCCAATCATGCCCTGGATGATGTGAAAGCCTTTGCCCAGCGGGTCGCGCGAGGGGTCGAGCAGGGTGCAAATGCGCTGCTGCTGGTAGTCGTGCAGCACCGGCCAGCGCATGCCGTCGGCGCACAACATGGGCTCAAAGCCCACCAGCAAGACCACCGCCACCACGGCCACCACGGCGGGCGGCAGGATTAATTTCCAGCTCACACCGGCAAAAAATATGATGGCCAGGCCCGCTGCCAGCACCAGCATGGCGGTGCCCAAGTCGGGCTGCTTGATGATCAGCCCCACCGGAATGCCCAGGAGCAGTGCCGCCACCACAAAGTCCAGCGCGCGCAACTGCCCCTCGCGTTTTTGGAACCACCAGGCCAGCATCAGCGGCACCGCGATTTTGAGGATTTCGCTGGGCTGGATCACGATGCCCACATTGAGCCAGCGCCGCGCTCCTTTTTTGGTGATGCCAAAAATGGCGACCGCGACCAACAAGCCCACGCCCAGCACGTAGACCGGAACGGCCAGGCTCATCAAGCGCTGGGGCGGGATTTGGGCGGCCACAAACATCACAAAGGCGGCGATCAGCATATTGCGCGCATGGTCAGGAAAGCGGCTGCCATGGTCAAAACCGCTGGAATACATGACCAACAGGCCCACGCAGGCCAGGATAAACACGATAAAGGCCAGCGGGCCGTCCAAACCCACCCACATGGGGGCCAGGCGGCTGCGCAAACTGATTGTTCCAAAGGGGACTGCCATGGTGCGATTATCCGGTGGGCGGTCGTTGCCTGCGCCATGGGACAATCCCCGCCATGTTTGTAATGTTTGATGAAGCCGGAAAATTCATGGCCGGTCGGGTGCTGTCAGAG
>CANBQX010000022.1 GCA_947371775.1 Comamonadaceae bacterium | reverse complement strand
AACTCCGCTGGCTCTGACCACACCGCAGGCTTGGACCGTGTCGGCGGGTAATTGCCATCCTGCGGAAAATAGGCCCAGGGCTTGTTGGAAAGCTTTTGCAGCTCGTCCACATAGCCTGCAAACTCTTCCTTTTTGTAGGGCTCGCGTTCATTGGCGACCAAACCGATGGGCTCCAGCGCCCGGTTCATTTGTTTGAACAGCGCCTTGCGTTTGGTCAGCACCTGGTCGGGGTGGGTGTCAGGCACCTGGCGCACACACGCTGTCAACACGCCCACCACCAGCAAGCACAGGACGAGACAAACGCGCTGCCGCCTCATGCAGGCTGCTTCGCTGACGCGCCGCCACTGGCAGGTGCAGCCCGGGTGCACTGCAGAGCGCTGGCATCCGCCGCTTTCAGGGTCAGGGTCTGGGGGTCTTCGGCACTGATCGCGTGCGGTGGGAGAAAACCAAGTTGGCTGGCGTCGCTGCCAAAGCTGCCCCAGTCCAACTGGTTGTTGTGCAATGTGCCTTCTAGAACACCGCTGGCCGAGCTGATTTTGACCCGCTCTGTGCCATGCAGGTACATGAGCACAAAGGGCGTTGTGCCCGTGCTGCAGTCATAACGCACCAAGATGCTGGGTGGCGGAACCAGTCCATGGTTCTTGACCGCATTGACCACGATAGAGCCGACGACGCTGACAAACACCAAGGCCACCGCGCCGTAAAACAGCACCAGCACAAAGCGCCAACTGAGAACAAAGGCGCGTAAACCGCCACGGTCTGGCGAGGAAGGGGGGTCTTGGGTCATCGGACCATTATCGCGGGCTATAAAAACCGATCCAAGATTTTCTTGCTGTGGGCGTCCAGTGCGAACTGATCGGGCACCAGGTAGTGAATGCCGTGGGCGTCCGAAATCAGCAGGCCATGGGCGGTGCCCACGCGGCGGATGTCTTCGTCACCGCGCAGCACGAATTCGCATGGGCCGCGGTCGGTCTGAACCGTCCAGGTGCAAGGCGTAGAAAAGCTGCTGACGGCTTCAATGCGTTGCAGCACCGGCATGAATTCACGCCGGGTCAGCTCCTGACGCAGCATTTCTTGGGCGCTGGCGTGCAGCGCGCCCAAGTGCGCAATCCAGGCCACTTCATGGCCGTCGGCATCGACCACCGACACGCCCTCCTCAGGCGCCTGGATCGGAAATGCCCGCACCGGCACCACGCCTTCGAAGCGCTCGCCCTGGGCATTGGTCAGCACCAGCTTGCCAAAAGGGGTGCGCTCCAGGACCAATGCGTCGGACGGGACGCTGGCGGTTTGAACAATGTCCTGGCTCATGACTCACTGCCTTCCGAGGCCAAGACCGGCTCGGCGTTGCGCGCCTGGGCTTGGTAGAGATTGAAATACGCACCCTCTTGGGCCATGAGTGCGTCGTGCGTGCCCTCCTCCACCACGCGGCCGCGGTCCAGCACGACCAGCCGGTCAGCGCGGTGCAAAGTGGAAAGCCGATGCGCAATCGCAATCGTGGTGCGCCCCTTGACCAGGTTTTCGAGGGCTTTTTGAATTTCTTTTTCGGTTTCCGAGTCCACCGAACTGGTGGCTTCATCCAGGATCAGGATGCGCGGGTCGATCAGCAGCGCACGGGCAATAGAGATGCGCTGGCGTTCGCCACCCGAGAGGCCCTGGCCGCGTTCGCCCACCATGGAGTCATAGCCTTGCGGCAAGCGCAGGATGAACTCGTGCGCATGCGCGGCGCGCGCGGCAGCCACAATCTCGCTGCGGGTGGCATCGGGCTTGCCGTAGGCAATGTTCTCAGCAATCGTGCCGAAAAACAAAAACGGCTCCTGCAACACCAGCCCAATGTTGCGGCGGAAGTCCACAATCGCGTACGAGCGGATGTCCACACCGTCAACCAGAATCGCGCCCTCGGACACATCGTAAAAGCGGCAAATCAGATTCACCAACGTGCTCTTGCCCGAGCCGCTGTGGCCCACCAGACCGATCATTTCCCCCGGCGCGATACGCAAATTGATGCCCCGGTTCACCGCCCGGTTGCCATAGCGAAAGCCCACCTCGCGCAACTCGATACGGCCCTGCACGCGGTCCACATGCACCGGGTGTTGGGGCTCGGGCACGCTGGAAACATGGTCCAGGATGTCAAAAATGCGTTTGGCCGCAGAGGCCGACTTTTGCGTGACCGACACGATGCGGCTCATGGAATCCAGCCGCCCGTAAAAGCGCCCGATATAGGCAATCGCAGCCAGCAACATGCCCACCGTGATCTCGCCCTTGGACACCTGCCAGATACCAAAGCCCCAGACCACCAGCAAGCCCATTTCCGTCAGCAGCGAGACACTGGGGGAAAACAGCGACCAGATCTTGTTGATGCGGTCATTGACCAAGAGGTTGTGGCGGTTGGCCTCGCGAAAGCGCTTGGCCTCGCGCTGCTCCTGCGCAAAAGCTTTGACCACCCGGATACCGGGAATGGTGTCGGCCAGGACGTTGGTCACCTCGCCCCAGACGCGGTCGATTTTTTCGAAACCCGTGCGCAGGCGGTAGCGCACAAAATGGATCATCCAGCCGATAAACGGCAGCGGCACCAGCGTGATGAGGGCCAGGTAGGGGTTCATGGAAAACAGAATCACGGCGGTCATCACGATCATCACCACGTCGCTGGCAAAGTCGGTCAGGTGCAGGGACAGGTAGACCGCAATGCGGTCGCTCTCGCTGCCCACGCGCGACAGCAGGTCTCCGGTGCGCTTGCCGCCAAAGTATTCCAGCGACAGGCGCAGCAAATGTTCGTAAGTGGTGGTGCGCAGGTCGGCCGCAATGCGCTCCGAGGCCAGCGCCAGGATGTAGGTCTTGGCCCAGCTCAGCACCCAGGCCAGCAGGCCGGATGCCAGCAAGCCCGACAAGTACAAGGCCACCGTCAGGGGCGGGATCTGCTGGCCGTTTTGGTAGGGAATCAAGACCTTGTCCACCAGCGGAATGGTCAGGTAGGGCGGCACCTGGCTGGCGGCAGTACCCAAGAGCATGAGCACAAAGCCCAGCAGCAACTGGCCCCGGTAGGGCCGGGCGAACTGCCACAGGCGCAGCAGCGTCCACGTGGACGGCGGCGTGTGAACCACCTTGGTACAGACGGGGCATTCCTCCTGGTCGGGCTCCAGCGGGGCTTTGCAGCTGGGGCACAGGGCTTGCAACACAGGCGCCACGGGTTCGCCGCTGATGGAGCTGCTGTGCTGGGCGGCAAACTGGTCCACCAGGCGCAGGGCCTGCAGATTCTGGCCCAGGGTAAAGCGCCAGCGGTGTAGCAAGGCCTCGTTGTCAGACAGTTCCAGGTGGCCCACGCCCGCATGGTCGTGGTGGCTCAGGCGCAGGTCGGCGCGGTAGGGCCAATGCTGGGCAGAGTCGGCGCCGCTGGAGAGGCTGCGCAGACCCCGGTTGGTGGCCACCAGCAGCGAGGGCACAAAGTGAAGCTGCGCATCCAAGTCAACCTCCAGGCATGCCACCACGTTCTCTTGGGGGTGCAACTGCGCTTGCACTGCCTGGCGCCAGCCGGCAGGAACTTCCGCTGCGCTCAAAGTCGGCGCAGATACGTCAAAGGTCATGGATTTGAATCACTCTTTAGAAAAAACCAAGCTGCACTATGCCTGAGGCGGGCCAGCGAACCGCCCGAGGCACGGCCTTGAGCGAGAATACACAACGCGCCAAGCACCCCAACGGAGGACGCGCAACCCCACCTTACGCCATGACGAGTCTGAAAAAAATCGACATTTTGCGGGTTAATTACCTGCGCGGCCCCAATATCTGGACGTACCGACCGGTCATCGAAGCCTGGGTCGACATTGGTGAATTGGAAGATTTTCCCTCCAACACCCTGCCCGGCTTTACCGATCGCCTCACCCAATGGCTGCCGGGATTGATCGAGCATGAGTGCAGCCCGGGCGTGCGAGGTGGCTTTTTGGAGCGTTTGAAGGAAGGCACCTGGGCGGCGCACATCCTGGAGCACGTCAGCCTGGAGCTGCAAAACCTGGCGGGTATGCGCACCGGCTTTGGCAAAGCGCGCCAGACCTCCAAAACCGGGGTCTACAAAGTTGCCTTCCGCACCCGCCAGGAGCAAGTCGGCCGCGCCGCACTGCAGGCCGGGCGCGATGTGGTGCAAGCCGCGATCAACAACACCGCCTTTGACCTGGCGGCCACCGTCGCCGAACTCAGCGACATGGTGGACTCGCTGTGCCTGGGCCCGAGCACCGCGCACATCGTAGACGCCGCCACGGCCCGGCGCATTCCGCACCTGCGGCTCACGGAGGGCAACCTGGTGCAGCTGGGCTATGGCATAGCGCAACGCCGCATCTGGACGGCCGAAACCGACCAGACCAGTGCGATCGCCGAAGAAATCGCCAGCGACAAAGACATGACCAAGGCCTTGTTGCAGGCCTGTGGCGTGCCAGTGCCCGAGGGCGAACTGGTGCGCAGCGCCGAAGCTGCCTGGGAAGCTGCCCAAAGCGTGGGCGTGCCCGTGGTGGTGAAACCCTATGACGGCAACCATGGCCGAGGCGTCTCACTCAACCTGATGCAGAAGGCCGAGGTCGAGGCCGCCTACCACCTGGCGCACCGCAAGGGCGGTGGCAGCGTGATTGTCGAAAAATTTATTCCAGGCGATGAGCACCGCCTTCTGGTCGTTGGCAAAAAGGTCGTGGCCGCCGCACGGGGCGACGTGCTGTATGTGGAGGGCGACGGTCATTCCACCATCGACCAATTGGCCGAACTGCAAATCAACAATGACCCGCGCCGGGGACGGGGCGAAGACTTCCCACTCAATGTGGTGACACCCAGCGAGAGTGCCGAAGTCATTTTGGAACTCGAGCGCGTGGGGCTGAGCGCGAGTTCGGTGCCCGCGCAGGGGCAGCGCGTGCTGATCCAGCGCAATGGCAATGTGGCGCTTGACGTGACCGACCGGGTACACCCGACGGTCGCCGCCGCAGCGGCACTGGCGGCACGCATCGTGGGCCTGGACATCGCCGGTGTGGACATGGTGCTGCAAGACTGCAGCCAGCCGCTGCACAGCCAGCGCGCCGCAGTGATTGAAGTCAACGCCAGCCCGGGCCTTCTGTCGCATATCAAGCCGGCCAATGGCGAAGGCCAAGCCGTGGGCACCGCCATCATGGCGCACCTGTTTGCGCCCAAGATGGACGGGCGCATACCGGTGGTCGGCATTACCGGCACCCACAACACCGGGCGCATTGCGCGCCTGGTGGCCTGGCTGGTGCACATCAGTGGCAAACATGTGGGCCTGGCCTGCAGCGAAGGCCTGTACCTGGACGGCCGCCGGGTCGATGCCCGCGACAGCACGAACTGGGAGGCGGGTCAGCGCATCTTGATCAACCGCTCGGTGCAAGCGGCCGTGTTTGAGAACCCGAGTACCACCATCCTGGGCCAGGGTCTGGCGTACGACAAATGCGATGTGGGCGTGGTTACCGATGTGAGCTGGCTGCCCGCCTTGGGCGACTTTGACATCCTGGACGCCGAGCAGACCTACAAGGTGGCCCGTACCCAGGTCGATGTGGTGCTGCCCAGCGGTACGGCCGTGCTCAACGCCGCGGACCCGCAGGCGCTGGAACTCGCAGACCTGTGCGACGGCAAGGTGATCTTCTACGGCATGACGGCCGACCATGCCACGCTGGTGCAACACCGTGCGGCGGGTGAGCGGGTGGTGTACTTGCACAACGCCACCATCGTGCTGGCCCAAGGCGCCACAGAAATTTCACTGCTGCCACTGAGCAGTCTCAAGCCCACCAAAGCGGCGCAACCCGAGATGGTGATGGCTGCGGTGGCCGCAGCTTGGGCGCTTCATATTGCGCCCGAACTCATAGGCGCGGGACTGCGCACCTTCGAGTCCAATCCCCAGAAAACGCCCTACTAAGCCCCTTATTGCTACGCTCCACCGAGCACCAACACCCAATTACGCCATGGAAGTCACCCGCATCCGCGCCCTGCGCGGCCCCAATCTCTGGAGTCACCACACGGCCATCCAGGCGGTCGTCTCGTGCAGTGCACAAGAGTGCGATGTCACCCTTTTGCCAGGATTTGAGACACGGCTGCGGGCCCGCTTTCCCGAGATCAGTCCCTTTCAAACCATTGGCAGTGACGAAGCGGTCTCCATGGCCCGCGTGCTCGAACTCGCTGCACTGGGCCTGCAAGCCCAGGCCGGTTGCCCGGTCACTTTTAGTTGCGCCAAGCCCACTCTGGAGTCGGGCGTGTTCCAAGTCGTCGTGGAGTACAGCGAAGAAGACGTCGGCCGTCTGGCGTTTGAATTGGCTGAAAGCCTGTGCACCGCCGCCGTGGACGACACCGCTTTTGATCTGGCCGGTGCGCTGGACCAATTGCGCGAGCTTGACGAAGACGTGCGCTTAGGCCCCAGCACGGGCTCGGTCGTCAATGCCGCGGTGGCGCGCAACATTCCGTACAGCCGCATGACCAGCGGCAGCATGGTGCGCTTTGGCTGGGGCAGCAAACAGCGGCGCATTCAGGCGGCCGAGATTGACGCCACCAGCGCCATTGCCGAAGCCATTGCCCAAGACAAAGAACTCACCAAAAAGCTGCTGCATGCCGCAGGCGTCCCCGTGCCCTTGGGCCGCGCAGTGAGCGACGCCGATGATGCATGGCAAGCGGCGCTGGAAATCGGTCTGCCCGTGGTGGTCAAGCCCCTGGACGGTAACCAGGGCAAAGGCGTGACGGTCAACATCACGCAAGAAGACCAGTTGCGCGCCGCCTATGCCGTGGCCACCGAATTTCGCGACCGCATCCTGGTGGAGCGTTACATGCCGGGCAATGATTTCCGCCTGCTGGTGGTGGGCGACAAGCTGGTCGCCGCCGCCCGGCGCGACCCGCCCAAGGTGGTGGGCGACGGCGTGCACACCATTGAGCAGCTGGTGAACATCGTCAATCAAGACCCCAAGCGCGGCAGCGGTCACGCCACCTCGCTGACCAAAATCCGTTTTGACGACATTGCCCATGCCTGCCTGGCGGGCCAGGGCTTTCGCGCGGACACGATTCCGGCCAAAGGCCAGCGTGTCAATTTGCGCAACAACGCCAACCTGTCTACCGGTGGTTCGGCCACCGATGTGACCGACGACGTGCACCCGGACGTGGCGGCGCGGGCCGTGGCCGCGGCGCACATGGTGGGTCTGCATATTTGCGGTGTGGACCTGGTGTGTGACAGCATTCTTCGCCCCATCGAAGAGCAAGGCGGCGGCGTGGTGGAAGTCAATGCCGCACCGGGCCTGCGCATGCACCTGAGCCCTTCTTTTGGCAAAGGACGGCCGGTCGGAGAGGCCATCATTTCGCAGCTTTTTAAGCCTGGGCAGGACGGCCGCATTCCTATCGTGGCCGTGACCGGCACCAACGGAAAAACCACCACGGTGCGCCTGATCTCGCATTTGCTGACCCAGCAGGGTTGGTGTGTGGGCATGACCAACACCGACGGTGTCTATGTGGGCGGTGAGTGCATTGACACCGGTGATTGCAGTGGCCCCAAGAGTGCCAAAAGTGTGCTGCACCACCCCGATGTCGACGCCGCCGTACTGGAGACGGCGCGTGGCGGCGTGCTGCGTGAAGGCCTGGCCTTTGACTACTGCGACGTGGCCGTGGTGACCAATGTGGGCAGCGGTGACCACTTGGGCCTGAACTACATCACCACGGTGGACGAGTTGGCGGTGCTCAAACGCGTCATCGTGCAAAACGTCTCGCCCAAGGGCACGGCGGTGCTCAATGCGGCAGACCCGGTGGTGGCCAAGATGGCGGCCAAATGCAAGGGTGCGGTCACGTTTTTTGCCCTGGACAAATCCAACCCGGTCATGACCACCCACCTGGCCCAGGGCCATGGCGGCGTGTATGTGGAGAACCAGCAGTTGGTAGCGGCCAAAGGCGCGGTCAAGCACTACGTCAACCTGGCCGATATTCCCGTCACCTTGGGCGGCACCATTGGTTTTCAGGTCGAGAACGTGATGGCCAGCGTGGCAGCGGTGTGGGCCTTGGGCCTGGACTGGGAGACCATCCGTCGCGGCCTGGCCAGCTTCTCGACCGATGAGGACAACGCCGCCGGGCGCTTCAATATGTATAAGTTCCGGGGCGCCACGGTGATTGCCGATTACGGCCACAACCCCGACGCCATGGTGGCGCTGGTCAATGCCGTTCAGACCATGCCTGCGACCCGTCGCTCGGTGGTGATCAGCGGCGCGGGTGACCGGCGCGACCAGGACATCCGCCAAATGACCGAAATATTGGGCGATACCTTTGACGAGGTGGTGATGTTCGAAGACCAATGCCAGCGCGGACGCAGCGATGGCGAAGTGATGGCCTTGCTGCGCGAAGGCCTGGTCGGTGCCAAAAAGGCGACCCAGCGCTTTGAGATTTACGGCGAGTTCCTGGCCATTGACCAGGCCATGGACGCGCTCACGGAAGGCGAGCTGTGCCTGATTCTGGTGGACCAGGTCGAAGAAGCCATGGCCCACATTGCAAGCAAGATCGCCAACACCCATTAACGGACCCTCCTACCCATGACCGATTCAAACTCCTACATCCCCCCCAAAGTCTGGGCCTGGAACAAAGCCAACGGCGGACGCTTTGCCAACATCAACCGCCCCGTGGCCGGTGCCACGCATGACCAAGAGCTGCCACGCGGCAAGCACCCGATGCAACTGCACTCGCTGGGCACGCCCAACGGCATCAAAGTTACTGTGATGTTGGAAGAGCTGCTGGCCTTGGGCCACAGCGGCGCGGAATACGACGCCTGGTTGGTGCGCATCAATGAGGGCGCGCAATTTGGCAGCGGCTTTGTCGCCGCCAACCCCAACTCCAAAATTCCGGCGCTGATCGATTACAGCGGCGAGAAGCCGGTGCGGGTGTTTGAGTCCGGCGCGATTCTGCTGTACCTGGCAGAAAAATTCGGCTGCTTTGTGCCCACTGACCCCGCCCTGCGCGCGGAGTGCATGTCCTGGCTGTTCTGGCAGATGGGCAGCGCGCCCTTTCTGGGCGGCGGATTTGGCCATTTTTATGCCTATGCGCCGTTCAAAATCGAGTACGCCATCGACCGTTTTGCAATGGAGGTCAAACGCCAAATGGACGTGCTCAACCGCCGTTTGGCCGAGAGCCGCTTTATCGCAGGCGACGAGTACACGATTGCCGACATGGCCATTTGGCCCTGGTACGGCGGCATGTCCAAGGGCCAGCTGTACGAGGCTGGTGAGTTCTTGCAAGTGCAGGAGTACACGCATGTCATCCGCTGGGCGGACGAGATTGCCAAGCGCCCTGCGGTGCGTCGGGGTCGCATGGTCAACCGGGTGATGGGGCCGCTGGAAAACCAGCTGCACGAGCGCCATGACGCCAGCGACTTCGACACCCAAACGCAGGACAAGCTGCAGGCCCCAACCAAGGGCTGAGTGGACGCGCCCGCGCATTACCGGTGTGGCGACACGCTGCGCAGCCGCAGTGTGGGCGACGTGATACCGCACGGGCGGGTCACGGTGCCTGCGGTACCGGAGCGTTTGCGCCTGGACTGGCAGCATGAGGTCAAGCGCAATCTGCAACTTCAAGCGGGCGACGTTGAGGTGTTGCCACTTGCACGCGCACGTGCCCGGTGGCCGGACTACCGGCACTGCGTTCAAGCGGCCGTCGATTGGACACAAAGTCTGGGCTTAAGTGATCTTTTAATCCACAGCGATGTCGCACTCATGGCCTGCCGTGGCGCCGCATTGCACCATGACGGCGAACAATATGGGGCCTTTGCTTTTTGCAATTTGTTTTTGAGCGACGACCGGGGGCTGGATCTCCACTTTGCATCCACCGGCCTGCGCATTCCCTTGGTGCGGGGAACGGTGGTGATTTTTGACACCTTGCAAGCCCACGAAGTGATGCTGCGCGGCAGCGATCGATTTACGGCCAGTGACTTCTCAACCGAGCGCGACATGACCCAGGTATTTTTGACCTGGGAGCTGCCCATCGACGACCCGCGGCTGGCGCCATTGCTGCACCTCCCGTGCAACACGCCGGCCAGATTGAGCGCTGACTGATAAGCTCCTGCCATGCACGATACCGATCACCCCACCCTGCGCCAGCAGACACCTTTTGTCCGCTTTTGGATGGCGCGTGTGACGGGCATTCTGTCCAACCAAATGCTGATGCTGGCGGTGGCCTGGCAAATGTATGACCTCACCTCCAGCGCCTGGGATTTGGGTTTGGTGGGCCTGTTCCAGTTCGTCCCGGCCCTGCTCATGACCCTGCCCGCAGGCCACCTGGCCGACCGGTTGCACCGCGCCCGCATCTTTGCCTCGTGCATGGCGGCGCAGGCCACCGTGGCGCTTATTCTGTTGATCAGCACCGAGTTCTCGTGGACCACACGGGGTTTGATCCTGGCTCTGTCCGTCGTACTGGGCGTGGCACGGGCTTTTCAAATGCCTGCACAGCAAGCGTTGACCCCGCTCTTGGTGCCGCCGTCTTTGCTGCAACGCGCGATATCGGTCGGCTCGGTCGGCATGCAAATCGCGATTGTGGGAGGCCCGGCCCTGGGTGGCTTGCTGTATGGCGCGGGTGCAAGCACGGTGTATGGTGCCTGCTTGGCACTGTCGGTGGTGTCGGCGGCGTTCACCTTCACGGTGCACTACCAGCACATCCCGGCGCAACGGGCCGCAACACTGGCTTCGGTGTTCGCAGGGGTCTCGTTCGTCTGGCGGCGCCAGGTCTTACTGGGAGCCATCTCTTTGGATTTGTTTGCCGTGCTGCTGGGGGGCGCCACGGCCTTGCTGCCGATTTATGCCCGCGATATTTTGCACACGGGCCCGCAAGGTCTGGGCCTCTTGCGCGCGGCACCCGCCGTCGGCGCCCTGCTGATGACGCTGGTGCTGGTGCGCTTTCCTTTGCAGCGCCATGCGGGCTACAAGCTCCTGGGCGCCGTTGGCGTTTTTGGCCTGGCCACTTTGGCGTTTGGCGTCTCCACCCACTTCGGCTTGTCGATGCTCGCTTTGGCAGTTACCGGAGCTGCCGACAGCATCAGCGTGGTCACCCGCCAAACCTTGATGCAAATGGACACGCCCGACGAGATGCGCGGACGGGTGTCGGCGGTGAACTCAATCTTCATTGGCGCGTCCAACCAGCTCGGCGAATTTGAATCGGGTGCCACCGCGGCCCTGTGGGGGCCGGTGGGCTCGGTCGTGGTCGGTGGCTTGGGCACCTTGGTCATTGCGCTGGCCTGGCTCAAGCTCTTTCCAGAGCTGGCCCGGCGCGACCGCTTGTCTTCGTAATTTCACTTTGAATGAAGCCCCTGCCATGAACAACATCACCCGCCGCTTGTCTCTCTGGGCCATCGGTCTGAGTGCCATCAGCCCATGGGCCTGCGCGCAGGCGGTGACTGAGGCACGCTTCGAACCGCTCTTGTCTGGCACCCACCGCTCTGCCGGCAATGTGGCGCGCGACCCCTATCGCCACCCGGCGCAAACGCTGGCATTTTTTGGCATCCGCCCCAACAGCACCGTGGTGGAAATACTGCCAGGCAGTGGCGGCTATTACATGGAGATTTTGGCGCCCTGGCTCAAAGACCAAGGCCTGTACATCGCGGCCAACCGCGACGGATCCCAGCCCCAGTACCAAGCGGACCACCAAAAACTGCTGCAGCGCCTGAAAGACGAGCCCGCGCTGTACAGCAAGGTCTTGGTGACCGCATTCCGCGCCGACCTGCACCCGATTGCGCCGCCGGGCAGCGCCGATGTGGTGATCAGCTTTCGCAATCTGCACAACTGGATGGATCAAAACGAGTTGGAAGGCTCGCTGCAGGCCTTTTACCGCGCCCTGAAGCCCGGGGACATGTTGGGCATCGTGGACCACCGCGGTCGCACGGACAAAACACAAACCGAACAAATGGGCTCAGGCTATGTGCGCCAGGATGTGGCGATTGCGCTGATCGAAAAGGCCGGATTCAAGCTCGACGCCAGTTCCGAGGTCAACGCCAACCCCAAAGACACCAAGGACTACCCCGAAGGCGTGTGGACACTGCCGCCCAGCTACCGCCTCAAGGACCAGGACCGGGACAAATACCGCGCGATCGGCGAAAGCGACCGCTTTACGCTGCGTTTTATCAAGCAGTAACGCAGACCCCTGGGCTGCTCAACCGGCCTTCAACATCATTTCCCAGGAATGGGCCTGCATGAGCCGGTAGATACCGCAGGCACTGACAGTCCACAGGCTCAAGACAGCGCCTGTGGTCAGCACCGTGCGCAGTCGCAGCCACGGTTTGGCATCGGCAAGCGCACCCTGAAGCAGATAGTCCATGGCCAAGGCCGCAATGGCAATCAGGCCCAGCGCAAAGGGGCGGCACCACGCCGGCAGGAACAGCACAGCACAGGCCAGCAAAGACGGGCAGACCGACCAGACCAGCCACTTCACCCGCAAACCTTCATCGGCGTGAGAATCCGCCAGCGCCAGACCAAACGAAACCGCGCCGACAAATGAGACGATGGACAGGCCGTAGACGTAAATCCAATCCTCGGCCATCACCTGGTGCTCGGGCGCAATACCCGCCACTGACAAGGCCGCCAAGGCAAAGAACGGCAGCAGCCCACCCAGACCCAAACCATTGATCCATTTCCAAAGTCTTGGACTCAGCGCTGCATGCATAGACAACCCTTTAAAAGCTCGTGGCCAACATCACCAGCACCGCCACCGCCATGACGCCGGTGGCTGCCCACCCGAAGACGCGGTGGCGGGTGCTGATGGTGTAGTTTCCCATCAAAGCCTGTGACTGCCCCACCAGCATCATGGCGGCCATGATGGGCACGGAAATAACACCGTTGACGATCGCGCTCCACACCAGCGCCTTGATCGGGTCGAGCTCAAAATAGCCCATCAGTGTCCCGATCCCGGTGGCCGCCATGATGATGCGGTAAAAACCCGGCGCCTCGCTCAAACGGTCGGAGAGGCTGGCACGCCAGCCCATCATTTCACTCACTGCATAGGCGGCCGACCCTGCCAGCACCGGCACCGCCAGCAAGCCCGTTCCAATAATGCCGAGCGAGAAAATGAGAAAGGCAAACTCACCGGCCACAGGCCGCAGCGCCTGGGCCGCTTGTGAGGATGTCTGAATATCGCTGATGCCTTGCAGATTGAGTGTGACCGCGGTAGCGACCACGATGCACAGGGCGATCACATTGGAAAAAATCATGCCCACATAGGTGTCTTGCTGGATACGCGAGAGGTGTTCGGCGGCGTAATGCGGGTCCGCCTTCAAGGCTTGGGCGCCCGGTCGGCGGTTGCCGTCTTCCACCTCCTGCGCGGCCTGCCAAAAAAAGAGGTAGGGGCTGATGGTCGTTCCCATCACCGCCACCACCATCGCAGCGTAGTCTTTGAGCGATCCATGGGCTGCTAAAAAATTCCAGGGGTGCAGCGATTCGCCCATGGCTTGGCGCCAGGGCACGTTGACCGTCAAGATCACCGCCACATAGGCAAACAAGGCCAGGGTCAACCACTTGAGGATGCGAACGGTGCGCTCATACGGAAACACGATTTGCGTGACGATGGACAGAGCGCCAAACCCCAGCACATACAGCGCCAGCGGGCCTCCCACCAGCAAGCGAAGCGCTTCGCCCATGGCGCCAATGTCGGCCGCAATATTGATGGTGTTGGCGACCACCAACAGCCCCACCAGACTGCGGGTCAGCCAGCGGGGAAACTGCTTGTTGATGTTGGCGGCCAGCCCCTCGCCCGTGACCCAGCCGATGCGTGCCGAGAGCATTTGAATACCGATCATCAGCGGCGTGGTCAGCAACAGCGTCCACACCAGGCCGAACCGGAATTGAGAACCCGCCTGGGAATAGGTGGCAATACCACTGGGGTCGTCGTCTGCAGCGCCCGTAATCAGGCCCGGGCCTAAGCGATTCACGAATTTTTTGGCAGCTTGGTTCATGGCGTGTGGACTTTCAAAACCAAAGCATTGCAATACCGGCGACTAGGCCGCATATTAGGCGACAAGGGCTTTCTCATGTGTCTGCTGTGTAAGCGTCCGTCGCATCCAATTTTCACAACATGCCAAGCTACATCAACACACGCCAAACCACCACGCTGCACCTGATTGCGCTGTTTGAAGCGCTCAAAGGATTGGCCGCCATCGCCGCAAGCCTGGGCTTGCTCAGCCTGGCGCACCACGATTTGCAAGCGCTGGCCCACGCGCTGATTGGCCACTTCCACCTGGACCCCGAGGCCCACTACCCGCGCATGCTGTTGGATGAGGCCGCCCTGTTGGCCAACACCGATCTGCGCCAGGTGGTGCTGCTCTTGTGGGCGTATTCGGCCATACGGGTGGCCGAAGCCTATGGGCTGTGGCGCGACAGGGCATGGGCCGAGTGGCTTGCCGCCGCCTCGGGCGCCCTCTACTTGCCTCTGGAAATCAGCCACCTGCTGCACCGCTCCACCTGGATCAACGCCGGTGTGCTGATCTTGAACCTGGCGGTGGTGGTCTACATGGTCGCCCGTCTGCGACGCAGGCGGATTCCTGCAGCGCCAGCTTCAAGCACCTAAGCGCTGCCTTGCGCCATCCAGCGGCGGTACTTCTTGGTCTGCTGGGCCGTCATGACTTGCTGGGAAACCAGCGCCCACAACGGTGAAATGGCGGGTCGGGTGTCTTGGCCCTGGCTCACGCGTTTGAGCTGGTATTTCACCCGTGCCATGGTGGCAAGCGAGGCCATCATTTTGTTTTTCCAGGTCACGGGCGTGAGGGCTGGCTGCACATCGCGGCCCGCGCGCCACGCCTGCGGCAGCGCGGGATCAATGGCCAAAGCGGTCGCGATACCCACCAGAGCCACGCCGCTGGCCACCACGCTCTCTGCCACCGCTTTGCGGCGGATACCGCCGGTGACCATCAGTGGCATGGTGGCCACCGACATCATGCTTTGGGCGAACTCCAGGAAATAGGCTTCGCGCGCCAAGGTGCGCCCATCGCGGGCCTGGCCTTGCATGGCCGGGGCTTCGTAGCTGCCGCCCGAGAGTTCCACCACATCCACCTGCAAGCTGTTGAGCATGCGCACCACCTGCTGTGCGTCTTCGGGGCTGAAGCCCCCCCGCTGAAAGTCCGCCGAATTCAATTTGACGGCGACGGCAAAACTGGGCGCCACCACGCCACGCACCGCTTTCACAATGTCCACCAGCAGCCGCGCCCGGTTCTCAATACTCCCGCCCCAGGCGTCTTGCCGCTGGTTGGTGATGGGCGAGAGAAATTGGCTGAGCAAATAGCCGTGCGCGCCGTGGATTTGCACGCCGTTGAATCCCGCCTGCTCGGCCAGCTGTGCGGTACGCACGAAGCGCTGCTGAATTTCTGCTATGTCGGCCTCGGTCATGGCTTTGGGCACCGAGAACTTGTTGGACAAATTGCCCATGTCCAAGGGCACGGCAGACGCGGACCAGGTCGCTTGCCCCAGTGCCGCCATCATTTGCCGACCAGGGTGGCTGATTTGCATCCACACCTGCGCGCCGCCACTGCGCGCCACCTGCGCCCATTGCTTGAAGCGGTCCATATGGCGCGCGTCTTCCAGCACCACACCGCCGGGGCCGGTCATGGCGCGTCGGTCCACCATGACGTTGCCGGTCAAGATCAAACCCGCGCCGCCCTGCGCCCAGGCCTGGTACAGACGCAGCAGTGCGTCGGAGGGCGCGTGGTCGGCATCGCACATGTTTTCTTCCATGGCGGCTTTGGCGATGCGGTTGGGGATCAGGGTGTGGTTGGGCAGTGTGAGGGGCGTAAACAGCGTCATGGGAAGAAAAACAAAATAGCGATGGGCCTCGCGGCCCGGTTTATGGCGCAGTGCTCAGATGCAACCAAATTTCGTTGCGGCGCATAAACCAGGGTGTGAAAGGTGCGTTGTAGCGAGAATACACGGGCTCGCCCACAGGGCGCAGGCCGTTGGCGGCCAAGGTGCTTTGCAGCTCCAGCAAATGCTTTTGGTAGTTCTCATCCGACCAAAAACCGGAATAGCGCATCACCGCCACCCGGCTGCCTGCAACATCGCGCAACATGACCCTGGCATCCACAGGCACCGGTGCATTGCCGCTGGTCACGCCTTTGGGCAGTACAAACTGCACCAGATAGCCACCCGGTGCCGCCGATTGCGTGACCGGCGCGGTCATCTCCAGTTTCACGGGCACTGCCGTCTGCGTCACGGGCGCCGTCATCTCCAGTTTGCGCTCACCCTTGTTTTTGCCAAAGATATAGCCCGCCAGAATCGGGAAAGCAGTGTTGCCTGCATCTTCTGCGGGGCCTGGCACCAGGACTTCCGCGACGGCGTAGCCCGCGTATTGGCGAATCTCGACCTTGTTCAGCGTTTGGATGACCGTGTAGTCGGGTTCTTCGGTGGCGTGACTGCGCATAGGTAAAGCGAGCAGCATCAGGTAGGCAAAGTACAGACAAACCTTCAACATGCGCGGTGCTCCGGAATTGATGGAACGATCAGTATGGTGCACGGGCTTGCGGGCTTGCGGACTTGTGTACGTCAAGTCACCAAGCCCCAACCGTGATCACTGCAGCGGCGCCACCGACAACTCGCTGATCAGGCGGTGGTAGAAGCGGATGGCGTCTGCATAGTTGTCCACGCCCAGGCGCTCATTCGTTCCATGGAAACGCTTCAGGTCTTCGGCGTTGGCCCGCACCGGCGAGAACTTGAAGATGTGATCGCTGATCGGCCCGTAATGGATCGAGTCGGTACCTGCCACCATCAGACCCGGCGCGACCAGGGCATCCGGAAACACTTCGCGAATCGTCTTGTTCAACATCGCGTATTGCGGCGAGTTGGTGGGCGCCACTTTGGACGAGTTCACCGCGCCGGGCAAGGCAATCAGCTCAAAGGATGAGGAGCCTGTGGCTTGTGCCACTTTGCTGCGCATGTGCTCGAGTACCTGCTCTTTGGTGTCGCCCGGCAAGATGCGGAAATTCACCGTCGCTTCCGCGCGTCCCGGCAACACATTTTCTTTGTTACCGGCATTCACGATGGTCAACGCCGTGGTGGTACGCATCATGGCGTTGGTGCTCCCAGCGCCTTCCAACTGTTTTTGTACCACGGGGCCGAACAGCCACAGGTTGGACAGCGCCACACGGGAGAAGCCACCCATTTCAGGCGCCAAGGTGTCAAATAACTCGCCCGCCACACCGCGTATGCCGCCAGGCAGCTGTTCGTCGTCCAGCCGCTTCAAGGCTGCGCTCATCATGGCAATGGCACTGGTACCGGCTTTGGGTGGCATCGACGCGTGGCCGGGTGTGGCCGACATTTTCAGCACCACCGACATGTAGCCCTTTTCTGCGACGCCAATGAGTGCCGCAGGCTGCTTGAGACCGGGCATGACACCGTCGAGCACCAACAAGCCCTCGTCAATCACAAAGTCCAGGTGCACTTTTCGCTCACCCAACAAGGCCGCGATCTTGGCCGCGCCGCGCAAGCCACCGACCTCTTCGTCCGCGCCAAAGGCCAGGTACACCGTACGCTTGGGTTTGAAGCCGCTGGCCAGCAGCATCTCCACCGCTTCCATTTGCGACATCAGGTTGCCCTTGTCGTCCCAGGAACCACGTCCCCAGACAAAACCGTCTTTCACCTGGCCTGCAAAGGGAGCCACCTGCCAATCACCCTCGGTTCCGGGTGCGACGGGCACCACGTCCTGGTGGGCCAGCAGCATGATGGGCTGGGCTTGCGGATCGCTACCTTGCCAGGTGTACAAAAGACTCAGGTCTGCCACGACTTCGCGCTTGAGATTGGCGTGGATCAAGGGGAATTTGCTTTGCAGGAACGCATGCAGTTGGCGAAATTGCTCGACGTTGAGCTTGGCATCGTCGCGCGAGGACACCGTGCCAAGCTGCACGATTTGCCCCAAACGCTCCGCCGCCGCTGCTTTGTCAACGGCCAGGGGAGCGAGGGCAGGCACCTGCAATTGGTGCGAAGACTTGCGCAGCGTGTTCACAGCGACTGCGGCAATCAGCAGCAGCAACACACCGACGACGGACAACAGAATTTTTTTGATCATGTGCGGTACCTGAGGGGAAGACGGGTGTTTATATCGGCAAAAAAGGCAAGCAATGTTGCTTTACTGTCACAAAAGCGCGCAAGGTGGGGAAACTCTCCGACGAAAGTGCGAATTAACGATATAAACGGTATATATCGTTTCAAAGGAGATGACCATGGAACAAATTGCCGCTATTTTTGCAAAATGCTACCGCGCATTTTTTCATCACTACGCCTTGCATTAGCCCGAGCACGTCGGGCAATTCGCAGGTTCCCTGTTGCCACTCAACGACTGGCAACATTGACAGACAGCGGATGTTCTGGGTGTCTTGGATACTCAGAACTTCGCGGTTCCACCGGGCTCCAGCGCCAACACCTTGGTGTTGCTCTGCCCTAAAGCGTCTGTGTATTCCTTGGGAGTGCCACGCAGCAGTGCATTCGTGCCGTAGTGCACTGGGATCGCAAACTTCGGCTTGATCAGCTCACGCGTTGCAAATGCCGCATCTTGCGGTGGCATCACAAAGTGGCTGCCAATGGGAATGAAGATCAAATCCGGCTTGTACAAGTCGCCAATCATCTTCATGTCGCCAAACAAGGCCGTATCACCCAAGTGGTAAATCGTAAAACCGTTCTCGAGCTGAATGATGAAGCCCATGGGCTCGCCGCCAGGGCGCATTTCATCTTTGCCAGTCTCGGGGTTTTTCCAGCGGTACTCTGAACTGTGTTCTGCGTGGGTAGCGATGATTTTGATGCCACCCTCTGCGCCGAAGGGCAACACAACGCCCCCTTTGTTAAAGCGAGGCGCCAGCTCCGGGGGCAGCACGCCCAAGGTCGTAAAGGAATCGGCCAGGCCTGCTGGGGCGTAGACCGGCGCTTTGTGCATCAGCGCCAAGGCGGGCGCATCGGCCATGTGGTCTGCATGGGCATGGCTGACCAAAATGAGATCGACTTTGCCAAGCGCTTCGAGTTTTTTAAATTCCGGCGGCGTCTTGGGGTTGGCGATCAACCAGGGATCTATCACGATCACCTTGCCGCCGGGCGTGGTGACTTTCATGGCCGACTGCCCCAGCCACTGCACTTGCACGGCGCCGCTTTGCGCCCATGCGGCGTGACTCAGGGCGGCGATCAGCCACAGCGTCACGAGCTGCAGCAGTTGGCGGGTTGAAAACGTGGGCATGGGGGGATTCTCCTGGGTGGTAGTTGTTCAAAAATTGTCCCATAGTTTGGGGCGGCGCGTGGACAACATACCCGCCCCCTAGAACGCATAATCAAGCGCACCCGCCCCGACAACTTTCACCACTTCCACCCGCCCAAGGAATACCCCTGATGTTTGAACGAAGCACATCCCATTTTCTGCGCAGCCTGTCCACGGCTCTCTGCGCTGCCCTGCTCGCCACGGGAGCCCACGCGGGTGACATCGTGGTCTGGAGTGCCGGCGCAGCCCAGACGCCCCTGACCGTCTTGATCCAGGACTACCAAAAATCCTCGGGCAACACCGTCAAAGTGGAATTCGCACCCGTGGGTGTGCTGGTCAAACGGCTGACTGACGGCGGGCGGCCCGACGTGCTGGTCATCAGCCAGGACGTGGCTGCGAACGTCGAAAAGAATGGCTGGTCTGCCCCCCAGAGCACCACGCCGATTGGCCGGGTGGGGGTGGGCATTGCCATCCGGGAGGGAGCACCTGTGCCGGACATTTCCACGCCTGCCGCTCTGCGCCAGACCTTGCTCAATGCCAAATCTCTGACCTATATGGACCCCACCAAAGGCACCAGCGGCAAGCATTTCGCCTCGGTGCTGGAGCAATTGGGAATTGCAGAGCAGGTCAAGACAAAGACCACCCTGGGGGACGTCGGGTTTGTGGTCGAACCGGTGGCCCACGGAGATATCGAGCTGGGCATCCAGCAAATCACCGAAATTCTGCCGGTCAAAGGCGCCAAGCTGGTGGGGCCACTGCCCGACGCGCTGCAAAAGATCACCACCTACGTGATCGCTTTGGGCGGGCAAGCGCGTGACGTGATGGCGGCCCGCGACTTCATGGCTTTTGTCAGCGGGCCCCGCGCGCAAGCCGTGTTTGTTGCCCAGGGTTTTGCGGCGCCTTAAGGGCCTGCAGAGCCTCTAGCTGGCGGCGCCTGTCGTCACCAATCCCGCCACGTCCAAGGCGAGTGCGGCCTGCATGGCGGCCAGCGTGGCGTCGTTGACGCGTCGTTTATTGGAGGTGAAGGTGGCCGTGTCCAGGCTGGCCAGATCGGCGCTCCAACGGGCGACGGTGGCGGCCAGGGCGTCAGCCGGCACCACCTCTTCAAAAAATCCGGCCACCAGCGCCGACTCGGGCGTGAAGGGAAGCCCCAGGGTGGTCGCGGCCTGAAAGTGGGCTGGCGCCAGTTTGCGGCGGCAGGCCTCCAGCGACGACAGCGGCAAGGTCATGCCGAT
>CANBQX010000021.1 GCA_947371775.1 Comamonadaceae bacterium | reverse complement strand
GAGGAAAAACGCATGGAACTCGCGACCCACGAGTGGGCCCGCATGAAAGAGACCAATTCCCGCGAATGCCGCAACTGCCACGCTTTCGAGGCCATGAGCCCCGAATTGCAAAAGCAAACACCCTATAAAAAGCACATGAAGGCCAAGGAAGAAGGCAAAACCTGTATTGACTGCCACAAAGGCATTGCCCACCACCTGCCCAAAGAGTACGTAGACCCCGACGAATAAACCACTACTGCATGCTTTCTGTTTCTGACCTGACTTGCGTTCGCGGCGATCAAACCCTGTTCTCGGGGGTGAGTTTCGACTTGAATGCAGGCCAGTGGCTGCACTTGGAAGGCGCCAATGGCTCGGGGAAAACCAGTTTGCTGCGCATCGCGACCGGCTTCACGCCTGCGGCCAAGGGTGAAGTTCGCTGGAAGGGCCAGCTCTTGGCGCAGGCGTCTGACAACTTTCATGCGGATCTCTTGTACCTTGGCCATGCGTTGGCGCTGAAGGACGAGCTTTCCGCTGTCGAAAATCTGGAGGCTGACGCGGCGATCGCCGGTCGCGGCTTTGTCAAGCGCGACGCCGTTTCAGCTTTGCACAATCTGGGTTTGCGTGGCCGCACCCAATTGCCGGTGCGGGTGCTGTCGCAGGGGCAGAAGCGCCGGGTCGCCTTGGCGCGCCTGACACTGCAGTCGGCACCCCTGTGGGTGCTGGACGAGCCCTTTGTCGCCTTGGACGCCCAGGCCCAGGCCTGGGTGGCGGATGCCATTTCAGCCCATGTTCAGCGCGGCGGCATGGCGCTTTTCACCAGCCACCAGGCCGTTGACTTGCAGGGACGGGGCGCAAGCTACCGGCTGACACCATGAATGCTTTTTTGGCGGTGGTGCAACGCGATATGCGGCTTGCCATGCGGCGCAAGAGTGAGGTGTTGACCGCTTTGTTCTTTTTTGTCGTCGTGGCCACACTGTTCCCGCTGGGTATTGGACCGGAGTTGGACGTGTTGCGAAAAATCGCGCCGGGTATTTTGTGGGTGGGCGCTTTGTTGGCCAGCCTGCTATCGCTGGGGCGCTTGTTTTCAGCGGATTTTCAGGACGGCACCCTGGAGCAAATGGCACTGTCCACCACACCCTTGCCGGTGCTGGTAGCCGCCAAGATTTTGGCGCACTGGTTGTTGTCGGGCCTGCCGCTTGCCTTGCTGGCACCGGTATTGGCGCTGCAATTTGATTTGGACGCCGGGGCCATGCGAGTGCTGGTGCTCACGTTGCTGGTCGGAACGCCGCTGTTGTCGCTGATCGGCGCCATTGGCGCAGCCCTGACCTTGGGTGTGCGTGGCGGCGAGGTGTTACTGTCCTTGCTGGTGCTGCCTCTGTATATTCCAGCCTTGGTGTTTGGTGCGGGGGCTGTCGAGGCCCATATCAGCGGCGTGGGTTACGCGGCCCACCTCTCCATTTTGATGGCGATGCTGGTGTTGGCCGCATTTTTTGGTCCCTGGATGTGTTCGGCCGCGCTGCGTGTTGCGCTTGAATAAATGAACTTCAACAATATTCACTGGTTCCATTGGGCTGCGCCCCAAACCTTTTACCCCTTGGCGGGCAAGCTGTGGCGTCCGTTTGCCCTGGTGGCGGCGGTGCTGGCCATCGCGGCGCTGTACCTGGGTTTTTTCGTGGCGCCCACTGATTTTCAGCAAGGCGAGGGCTACCGCATCATCTTTGTGCATGTGCCGGCCTCCTGGATGTCCATGGTGATTTACCTGGCCATGGCGTTTTGGGCCTTCTTGGGCTTCACCTTCAACACACGCCTGTCGGGCATGATGACCCAGGCGCTGGCACCGACCGGTGCGCTGTTTACCTTTTTGTCGCTGTGGACCGGTGCGCTCTGGGGAAAACCCATGTGGGGCACCTGGTGGGTGTGGGACGCACGCCTGACCTCTGAGCTGATTTTGTTTTTTCTGTACATGGGTTACATCGCATTGACCAGCGCCATTGACGACCCGCGCCGCGCCGACAAGGCCGGTGGCCTGCTGGCCTTGGTCGGCGCGGTCAACGTGCCCATCATTTATTTTTCGGTGAAGTGGTGGAACACCCTGCACCAAGGCGCCTCGGTCTCCATTACCAAAGGCTCCAGCATGGCGCAAACCATGTTGTGGGCCATGCTGCTGATGGCGCTGGCATTTTGGGCGTACACCATTGCCATGGCCCTGTACCGGGTGCGCAGCATTATTTTGGAGCGAGAGCGCCACACGCGCTGGGCGCAGGAGGCGAGCGCATGATCTGGGCCAGCTGGAACGATTTTTGGAATATGGGGGGCTACGGCCTGTACGTCTGGGGCTCGTATGGCGTGGTCGCGCTCGGGCTGCTGTGGGAAGTGCAAAGCGCCGCCCAACGCCAGCGCAGGGCGCTTGCCCAGATTCACGAAGAAACACAGGACAACGATCTATGACGCCACGGCGCAAACGCATGGCTATTGCCTTAGGAATCATCGCCGTCGTGGGGGCGGCCACCGCATTGGTACTGAATGCTTTTCAAAGCAATCTGGTGTTTTTCTACACCCCCACGCAAATCGCTGCCAAAGAGGCGCCCAGCGGGCGTACCTTCCGCTTAGGCGGGCTGGTGGTGGCGGGCAGCGTCAAGCGCGAGGGTGTGAATGTGCGCTTCGAGGTCACCGATACCGCCCAAACCGTGCCGGTGCAGTTTTCGGGCATCTTGCCCGACCTCTTTAAAGAGGGCAAAGGCGTGGTCGCTCAAGGGCAGTTGGAAAACGGTGTTTTCCAAGCCAAAGAGGTGCTAGCCAAGCACGACGAAAACTACATGCCGCCCGAAGCCGCCCAGGCTTTGAAAAATGCGGCCCAGGCCAATGCGAAAGCGGCCGCAACCTTGGTAACCGGTCCATGACATTGCTTCCTGAATTAGGTCACTTTGCTCTGTGGCTGGCGTTGGGCGTGGCCCTGGCGCTTGGTACGCTACCTCTGGCCGGTGCCGCGACCGATCGCGAAGATTGGATGGCCCTGGCCCGCCCTGGCGCTTATGCCATGTTTGTGCTGGTCACGCTGGCGTTTGTGTGCTTGGTGACATCGTTCGTGCGCAATGATTTTTCGGTGTTGTACGTGGCGTCTAACTCCAACAGCGCATTGCCCTTGCAATACCGTATCGCTGCGGTTTGGGGCGGGCACGAGGGCTCTTTGCTGCTGTGGGTGCAAATGCTGTGTATTTGGACCTTGGCCGTGGCCTGGTTCAGCCGCCATTTGCCGCACGCGGTGGTGGCGCGCATCCTGGCGGTGATGGGGCTGGTGAGCGTGGGGTTTTTGCTGTTCATGCTGCTGACCTCCAACCCCTTTGAGCGGCTCTTGCCCGCGCCACCGGATGGGCGGGATTTGAACCCCTTGCTGCAAGACCCCGGCATGGTCATTCACCCGCCCATGCTGTACATGGGTTATGTGGGCTTCTCGGTGGCCTTTGCCTTTGCGATTGCCGCGCTATTGGGTGGAAACCTCGACTCCACCTGGGCGCGTTGGACGCGTCCGTGGACCACGGTGGCCTGGATGTTTCTGACCATCGGCATTGCCCTGGGCAGCTCCTGGGCGTATTACGAACTGGGCTGGGGCGGTTGGTGGTTCTGGGATCCGGTGGAAAACGCATCGCTCATGCCGTGGCTGCTGGGCACGGCACTGATCCACTCCCTGGCTGTGACTGAGAAACGCAACAGCTTCAAGTCCTGGACCGTGTTGCTGGCGATATTGGCGTTTTCTTTCTCGCTGCTGGGTACTTTCCTGGTGCGCTCGGGCGTGTTGTCATCGGTGCATGCATTTGCCACAGACCCGCGCCGTGGATTGTTCATCTTGGCATTCTTGACGGTGGTGGTGGGCTCCTCCTTTGCCTTGTATGCCTGGCGGGCCCCGACCGTCGGATTGGGCAAGCGCTTTGCCTTGTGGTCCAAAGAATCGGCCCTGTTGGGCAATAACGTGTTGCTGCTGGTGGCTGCGCTCGCTGTGTTGCTGGGTACCTTGTACCCCTTGCTGCTCGATGCCTTGGGCCTGGGAAAAATTTCGGTCGGCCCACCGTATTTCGACGCGGTCTTTATGCCGCTGATGGCGCCCACCGTGTTTTTGATGGGCTTGGGCCCCTTGGCGCGCTGGAAGGAAACCGAATTGCCCTCCTTGGCGCTGCGCCTGCGCTGGGCTGCGGGGGTGACGGTGATGGCGTCGATCGCAACCGGCGCGCTGGCCGGTGAAGTTCGCCTTGTCTCCACCTTGGGATTGATGATGGCCTATTGGGTGGCGGCCTCGGTGGCTACCGACGTGTGGGAGCGCATCCACCCCGCTGGTTCCGCTTGGGCTGATGCCCCGGCCAAAGCGCGTCAAATTCCCCGTGCCTTGGTCGGCATGATGGTGGCGCACCTGGGCATTGCGGCGTTTTGTTTTGGCGTGGTGATGGTCAAGACCTACGAGGTCGAGCGCGACGTCAAGATGGCGGTGGGCGACACCACCACGGTGCGGGGATACACCTTTACCTTTGGTGGCGTGACCGAGCGCCAGGGCCCGAACTACGTGGCCATGCAAGGGCAAATGCAGGTGGCTCGCAACGGCGGCACGGCGATTGAGATGCGACCGGAAAAGCGTGTGTACCGCGTGCAGCAAAACCCGATGACCGAAGCATCGATCGACGCAGGTGTGACCCGCGATTTGTATGTGTCGCTGGGTGAGGAAGTGGAGGGCGGCGCATGGATCGTGCGGGTGTACGTCAAACCCTTTATCGATTGGATTTGGGGCGGATGTTTGTTGATGGCGCTGGGCGGTTTGCTGGCTGTTAGCGATCGCCGCTACCGCCGCAAAGCGGGAGATGTGGCGTGAAATACCTCAAGTTTTTGCTGCCCATGGGCATCTTTTTGGTGTTGGTGCTGTTTCTGGGTGCCGGACTGCATTTAGACCCGAAAGAAGTGCCATCGCCTTTGATTGGCAAGCCTGCACCTGCTTTTGCGCTGGCCCGTTTGGATGACCCCACGCAAACCATTCGCCGCGATGACTTGCTCGGTCAGGTCTGGATGCTCAATGTCTGGGCCTCCTGGTGTGTGGCCTGCCGCGAAGAGCATCCGTTGCTAGTCGAGTTTGCCAAATCCAAAATGCTGCCGATCTATGGCCTGAATTACAAAGACCAGGCGGCGGCCGGGCAAAAGTGGCTGGCCGATTTTGGCAATCCGTACACAGCATCTCTCTCCGATACCGATGGTCGGGTCGGTATTGATTTTGGCGTCTATGGCGTGCCTGAGACCTTCATCATTGACCGTCAGGGCGTGGTGCGCTTCAAGCAAATCGGCCCGATCACGCCTGAGGTCATCCGTACAAAAATTGAACCTTTGGTGAGGCAACTCAATGGCTAAATGGATGTTGCAGACCCTTGTGCTGTGTGCGCTGGTCTGGGCGCAGCTTGCTGCCTGGGGCGGTGAAGCGGCACCCGCCAGTGACGATCCGGTGCTCGAAGCCCGCATGATGACCATTACCAGCGAGTTGCGCTGCTTGGTCTGCCAAAACCAAACCATCGCCGATTCGCATGCAGAACTGGCGGTCGATTTGCGCAATCAGGTGCGAGAGATGCTGCTGGCAGGCAAGTCAGACCAAGAAGTCACCGATTACATGACCGCGCGCTATGGTGATTTTGTGCTGTACCGCCCGCCTTTTAAGGCCCTGACCGCCTTGTTGTGGATCGGCCCGGCCGCCATGGCTTTTCTAGGCCTGGGCGCTTTGTTTGTCGTGCTGCGTCGGCGCAGCCGCATGGACGCCAACGCGTTTGAACCCGAAGAGCCGCAATCCTCGGCCTGAGCAGCGACCCGCTCTCACTGCGCTGCAGCGCGGGCCGGCGGGCGCACCTCCACCTTTTTATCCTCAGGAAAATTTCAACCATGTCCGCAGCCCTTCAATCGTTGGTCACACCATTCAAACGCCAGCTTGCCGAACTCAAAGACCGGCACGCTGCGGGGGCCATTGCACAAGCGGACTTTGAACGCCAAACAGCAGCGCTTGAGCGTCGGCTCCTGGATTTGTTGTTGCACGAGTCGGCGGATGCCGCGCACGCACCGGTGGCGCGCCAAGTCTCTGGCCGCCTGTTGGCTGGATTGGCGCTGGGCATTGTGCTCATCGCTGCCGCCGGTTATTGGTTCACGGCGGTGCCAGCGCTGCAAGCGCAAATGGCAGCGCAAGGCGAGGGCGATGGACAGCCTAACTCTGCGCAAATCATCGCCATGGTGGACCAGCTGGCGCAGCGCCTGAAAAAAGACCCGAACGACGGTGAAGGCTGGGCCATGCTGGCGCGTTCTTACAGTGTGATGGAACGCAACGACGAAGCGCTGGATGCCTATGCCCACGCGGTGGCCCTGCGCAAAGATGATCCTGCTGTCTTGGTGGACTATGCCGACGCGCTCGGGGTCAAAAACAAGCACAGCCTGGCGGGCGAACCCATGAAGCTGATCAAGCAAGCGCTGGCCATGGACCCAGGCAATATCAAAGGTCTGGCGCTGGCCGGCACCGACGCTTTTGTCCGCCAGGACTATGCGCAGGCAGTGCGCTATTGGGCCGAGGTGGAGCGTGTGGGCCCGGCGGACAGCGCTTTGGTACAGCGGGTGACGGCCAGTTTGCAAGAGGCGCGTAGCCGCGCCGGACTGCCTGCGGCACCATCCGCCACGCCTCAAGCGGCGACAGCGCCTTCAGAGGCGCCAGCGGCCAAGACGGGCGTCGCCGCTTCGGTCGCAGGCACCGTCACGCTGGCCCCGGCCCTGCTATCGCGCACCAGCCCGCAAGACACGGTGTTTATTTTTGCCCGGCCTGGCAACGGTGGACGCATGCCTCTGGCTGCACTGCGCATACAGGTCAAAGACTTGCCTTACCGTTTCACGCTGGACGACAGCAAGTCCATGTCACCGTCCATGCCGCTGTCCTCCTCGGCGCAGGTGATCGTGGGTGCGCGCATCAGCAAGTCGGGCGATGCCATCGGGCAGCCGGGTGATTTGACGGGCCAGGTCGGCCCTGTCGCCATGGGAAGCCAGGGTGTGGCCTTGGAAATTAAGGCCGTACGCGAACCCTAAAGCAGCATCGGCTTGCGCCGGCCTTCAGCTCAGCCATTGCAGGCCGCCAAAAAACGCCGCCGTCATCACCACGTAGCGCAAAAATTTGCCGATCAGCATGTAGGTCACACAGGGCCAGAAGGGCAGTTTGAGCCAGCCGGCCAGCGTGCACAAGGGGTCGCCCACCAGGGGCAACCATCCCAGCAAGCAGGCTTTGGGCCCGAGTCTCACCAGCCAGGCCAGCGCGCGGCCGTGTGCTGAACCTGGCGCGTCATGGCGTGTGATCTGCTTGGCGCCATAGCCCATCCACCAGTCCAAGGCACCCCCCAGGGTGTTGCCAATCGTCGCGACCCCTATGACCGGCCAGTACTGGGAGGGATTGAGTTGGATCAGGCCCAGGACGGCGGGCTCCGAACCCAAGGGAAGCAGCGTGGCAGAGATAAACGACACAAGGAAGACGGTACTCAAGCCGTATTGGGGCAGTGCCAACAGGTGCAGGGTGGTTTGCAGCAGAGCGTCCATGGGTGCGTCAGTATAGGCAGCTAGAATCCACAGCCCACCGCGCTGCGTCTCTTCACCCGCCTTCGTTTACCCATGTTCATCGGCCCCTATGCTTTAGACAACAGTCTGTTTGTCGCGCCGATGGCGGGTGTGACCGACCGCCCGTTTCGCCAGCTGTGCAAACGCTTGGGTGCGGGCTATGCGGTCAGCGAAATGGTGACGTCGCGCCCCGATTTGTGGAACACCCTCAAGACCTCGCGACGCGCCAACCATGACGGTGAGCCCGGCCCTATCGCCGTGCAAATTGCAGGCACCGATGCGGCCATGATGGCCGAGGCCGCGCGCTACAACGTGGACCGTGGGGCGCAAATCATTGATATCAACATGGGCTGCCCGGCCAAAAAAGTGTGTAACAAATGGGCTGGCTCGGCGCTCATGCAGGACGAGTCGCTGGCGCTGTCCATCATCGATGCGGTCGTGCAGGCCTGCGCCCCGTCCCATGTGCCGGTGACGCTCAAGATGCGTACCGGTTGGTGCCAAAGCCATAAAAATGCCCTGTCGATTGCACTCGCGGCGCAAGACGCCGGCGTGCAGATGGTGACGGTGCACGGCCGCACCCGCGAGCAAGGCTACAAAGGCCATGCCGAATACGACACGATTGCCGCCGTCAAGGCCGCGCTGCGCATTCCGGTGGTGGCCAATGGCGACATCAGCAGCCCCGAGAAGGCGCGCGAGGTGTTGCAGCGCACCGGTGCGGACGCCATCATGATTGGGCGCGCGGCACAGGGCCAGCCCTGGATTTTTCGCGAGATTGCCCATTTTCTGGCCACCGGCGAACACCTCGCGCCGCCGCTGGTGAGCGAAGTCAAACGCCTCTTGATTGAGCATTTGCACGACCACTACAGCCTGTACGGCGAGTTCATCGGGGTGCGCAGCGCGCGCAAACACATCGGCTGGTATGTGCACAGCCTGCCCGGTGGCGAAGCCTTTCGCCAGGAGATGAACGCGCTGGAAGACAGTGCCAGCCAACTGGCTGCAGTCGCCCACTACCTGGATCGCCTCAATGGGCAGATGGACCGCATCCCTGCGCGCATGGCTGATGTCGAAAGCGCCACCATCAGCTGGGACGCCGCAGGGAGCAACAAGGCAAGCGCTTCCACCCTGGAGGTGGCTTTGTGAGCAAGCAACAACTCGACGAATGCGTGCGCGCAAGCCTGGAGGCTTATTTGCGTGATTTGGATGGCCTGGAACCCCACGGCATGCACGACATGCTGGTGCGCGCCGTAGAAAAACCGCTGCTGGAGATGGTCATGGTCGCCTCCGACAACAACCAGTCCAAGGCCGCCAAATGGCTGGGACTGAACCGCAACACGCTTCGCAAAAAACTTTTGGAACACCAGCTCTTATGAATGCACTGCTCTCCGTCTCGGACAAAACCGGTATCGTCGAATTGGCGAGGGCGCTGCATGGATTGGGCATTGCGCTCTTGTCTACCGGGGGAACCGCCAAACTGCTCACGGACAACGGCTTGCCCGTGACCGAAGTGGCAGACATGACGGGCTTTCCTGAAATGCTGGACGGCCGGGTCAAGACTTTGCATCCCCGCGTGCACGGCGGCCTGCTGGCCCGCCGCGATGTGCCGGCCCACATGGCTGCATTGGCCGAGCACGGCATTGACACCATCGATCTGCTGGTTGTGAACCTTTATCCCTTTGAGGCCACGGTCGCCAAGCCCGGCTGCACGCTGGAAGACGCGATTGAAAACATCGATATTGGCGGCCCGGCCATGGTGCGCAGCGCCGCCAAGAATTGGAAAGACGTGGCGGTGCTGACCGACGCGTCGCAGTACGCCACGGTCGTGGCTGAATTGCAGGCCAGCGGCTCGGTAAGTGAGAAAACCAAGTTTGCGTTGTCGGTGGCGGCGTTCAACCGCATCAGCCAGTACGACGGTGCCATCAGCGACTATTTGTCCTGCATTCAGCCGGATGGAAGCCTGTCGGCGTTCCCGGCGCAGTCCAACGGCCGCTTCATCAAGCTGCAAGACCTGCGCTATGGCGAAAACCCGCACCAGCAGGCCGCTTTTTACCGCGATCTGTACCCCGCGCCCGGCTCGCTGGTGACCGCACAGCAGCTGCAGGGCAAAGAGCTGAGCTTTAACAATATTGCCGATGCCGATGCCGCCTGGGAGTGTGTGAAAAGCTTTGACACACCGGCTTGCGTCATCGTCAAGCACGCCAACCCTTGCGGCGTAGCTATTGCTGTCGACGCTTTGTCGGCCTATGGCAAAGCCTTCGCAACCGACCCCACATCGGCCTTTGGCGGCATCATTGCCTTCAATTGCACGGTGGACGAGGCGGCTGCCGCGCAAATCTCCAAGCAATTTGTCGAAGTGCTGATGGCACCCGCCTTCACCCCCCAGGCGCTGGCCATTTTTCAGGCCAAAGCCAACGTGCGGGTGCTGCAAATTGCCTTGCCCCATCCCTTGGGGCAACCCGCTGGCGCAAGCGCCTGGGAGCGCGGCCGCAATGCGGTGGACGCCAAGCGCATCGGCTCCGGTCTGTTGTTGCAAACGGCGGACAACCACACGCTCACCCTGGCCGACCTGCGGGTGGTGACCAAGGTGCAGCCCACACCAGCCCAGCTGCAGGACATGCTGTTTGCCTGGACGGTGGCGCAGTATGTGAAATCCAACGCGATTGTGTTTTGTCTGGACGGGCAAACGCGCGGCGTGGGTGCCGGTCAAATGAGCCGTTTGGATTCGGCCCGCATTGCCAGCATCAAGGCCGAACATGCCGGCCTGACGCTCTCAGGAACGGTGGTGGCCAGCGACGCGTTTTTCCCCTTCCGCGATGGCCTGGATGTCGTGGTGGATGCGGGTGCCACCTGCATCATCCAGCCCGGCGGCAGCATGCGCGACGACGAAGTCGTGGCCGCAGCGGATGAGCGTGGCGTCGCCATGGTCTACACCGGCGTGCGCCACTTCCGCCACTGAGTTTTAGTTCACCATCACCAGCTTGCCCATCACTCCGCGCGAGCCCATGTGGGCGAACGCGGCCTTGAGCTCGGCCATGGGCATGGCGCGGTCAATAACGGGCTTGATCTTGCCCTGGCCGTACCACTGCGCCAAGGCCATCATCATGGCCGCGTTGGCTTGGGGTTCGCGCTTGGCAAAGTCACCCCAGAACACACCGACGATGGACGCGCCTTTGAGCAAGGCCAAATTGAACGGCAGGGCGGGAATAGGGCCGGCGGCAAAACCAACCACCAGATAGCGCCCACGCCAGGCAATCGAGCGGAAGGCGGGTTCGGCAAAGTCGCCGCCTACGGGGTCGTAAATCACGTCCGGGCCTTTGCCGCCGGTCAGTGTTTTGAGCGCGTCCCGCAGGTTCTCGGTGCTGTAGTTGATGGTCTCATCCGCGCCAATCGACTTGCACAGCGCGCATTTTTCGTCGGTGGAAGCTGCCGCGATCACGCGCGCACCCGCGGCCTTGGCAATCTGAATCGCCGAGGTGCCCACGCCGCCTGCCGCGCCGAGCACCAGCACGGTTTCACCGGCCTTGAGCGCCGCACGGTCGATCAGGGCATGGTACGACGTGGCGTAAATCATGATGAAGGCTGCGGCGTCCACCATCGGAAAGCCCGGCGGCAGCGGCATGCACAGCGCGGCAGGCGCAATCGTGTGGCTGGCAAAGCCTCCGGTGCCGCTCAGGCAGGCCACAGCCTGGCCCACTTGCAAGTGTTTGACGCCTTCGCCCACGGCTTGCACGATGCCGGCGTATTCCGAACCCGGCACAAAGGGCAGGGGCGGCTTCATTTGGTATTTGTTCTGCACGATCAGCAGGTCCGGGAAATTCAGGCTGGCGGCTTTGATTTCAATCAGGACCTCGCCCGCTTTGGGTTGGGGCGTCGGGAGTTCGGTCCAGGTCAGGGCGTCAACGCCTACAGGGTTTTCACATAGCCAAGCGTGCATGGGAAGGTCTCCAAAAAAAGTAGGGCGATCATAGGGCCCGGCCCTGTGGCCCGAGGCACACGTTCTGTCTCAGGCGTGACCTTGGCCGGGTGGGCGCACCTACAATTGACGTTTAACCCGGCGCCCTTATGAAAATCCTGATCTCCAACGACGACGGCTACCAAGCCCCCGGCTTAGCGGCACTGTTCAACGCCCTCAAAGACGTGGCCGAGGTCGAGGTGATTGCGCCCGAGCACAACAACAGTGCCAAGTCCAACGCGCTCACTCTGAACGCCCCTTTGTATGTGCACCGCGGCGCCAACGGATTTCGCTACGTGAACGGCACCCCCGCCGATTGTGTGCACATTGCGCTCTCGGGCTTGCTCGACTACCGCCCCGATCTGGTGGTGTCTGGCATCAACAACGGCGCCAACATGGGCGACGACACGATTTACTCTGGCACCGTGGGTGCGGCCATGGAGGGCTATTTGTTTGGCATTCCGTCGCTGGCTTTTTCGCAGGTGCACAAAGACTGGCTGGAGATCGAATCTGCCGCCCGCAAAGCGCGCGATCTGGTGCTGTCCATGGTGCAGCACAACATGCTGGGCAAAGCGCCCTGGCTCTTGAATGTGAATATTCCCAATCTGCCCTATGCGCAGATCGGTACAACCAAACTCTGCCGCTTGGGCAAGCGCCACGCCGCCGAGCCAGTCATTCAACAAACCAGCCCCCGTGGCGAGACCATGTACTGGATTGGCGCTGCCGGTCCGGCCAAAGACGATGCCGAAGGCACCGACTTCCATGCCACCACCTTGGGCCATATGTCGATCACGCCGCTCAAGATTGACTTGACCGACCACCAGAGCCTGGAATCCTGGTCGCAAACCGCTGCGCTGTTTGCACCGCCCCTGGAGTCAGGCGCCGCATGAAAGAGCGGCCCACGTTCCCGGCGCGATTAGGTAGCAATACCGCGCCTGCCAAAGCCAAAAGCCCACCGAGCACCAATGTGCCGCAGGGTCTGGGCATGGACTCTTCGGCGGTGCGCCAGCGCATGGTGCAAAAGTTGGCAGGGCAGGGCCTGAGCGACCCCCGCGTCCTGGCGGCCATGGGCAAGGTGGAGCGCCACCGCTTTGTCGACAGCGCTTTGGTCAACCAGGCCTACGAAGACACCAGTCTGCCCATCGGTTTGGGCCAAACCATTTCCAAACCGGGCGTGGTCTCACGCATGGTGGAATTGCTGTGCAACGGGGTGACCGGCAAGCTCGGGCGGGTGTTGGAAATCGGTACCGGTTGTGGCTACCAAGCCGCGGTACTGAGCGAAGTAGCGAGTGAGGTTTACACCATCGAGCGTTTGCGCGGCCTGCATGAAAAAGCCCGCGAGAACTTGCGCTATCTGCGCCTGGCCCATGTCCATTTGCTCTTGGGTGATGGCATGCTGGGCTACCCGCAGGGCGCGCCCTACGCCGCCATCATTGCCGCAGCCGGAGGCGAGGCCCTGCCTACAGCCTGGACCGACCAGCTGGCCGTAGGCGGGCGCTTGGTGGCGCCCGTCGCCCAGCCGACGGGGCGCGGGGTGGGCACTGCCGCAGCGCAAGCCTTGGTGGTCGTAGATAAAACCAGCCAAGGGCTGCGGCACACCGTGCTCGAGGCGGTGCACTTCGTACCCCTAAAATCGGGATTGGCGTAATGTTGAATCGGGGAATGAATGCAATGGTAAATAGCCTGCTTCGGGGTGCGGCGACTGTGGTCGCAATCGGCTTACTGGGCTTGGCTGCATGCAGTTCCAAACCGGGCCTGCGCGCGCCAGTGGAAGACCTCGGCCGCACGGCACATTCCGCATCCACCCGTGCCACGGAATCTTCGAAGGCTGCGCCCGCACCCGCCCCTGCGACAGCAGCGCCTGTCCCCAATGTCGTGGTGGATCCCAACGCTGGCAAGCCCGGTTACTACACCGTCAAGCAAGGCGATACGCTGATCAAAATTGGCCTGGAGACAGGCCAGAGCTACCGGGACATTGCGCGTTGGAGTGCGTTGGAAAACCCCAATCGGATTGAAATTGGCCAAGCCTTGCGGGTGGTTCCTCCGGAAGACGCGGTGGTGGTCAAGCCCGTCACAAGCGCGAAAGTGACATCCACCGCCCTGCCGCCTGCTGGCGCGGCCTCTGCACCCGCCAAAGCCGCATCGGCCCCAGCGCCGAGCACCGCTCCCGCGCCAGCGGCAAGTTCCATCAGCGAAGACGACATCGCGTTCTCCTGGCCCGCCAAGGGCGAGGTCATCGATGGTTTTGATGAGTCCAAAAACCGCAAGGGCCTGGACATCGGTGGAGCCAATGGCGATGCGGTCCTGGCCGCCGCCGACGGCAAAGTGGTCTACGCCGACTCTGGTTTGCGCGGCTACGGCAAGCTCATCATCATCAAGCACAACAGCCAGTTCCTGACGGCCTATGCGCACAACCAAACCTTGCTGGTCAAAGAAGACCAGGTGGTGAAAAAAGGCCAAAAAATCGCGGAGATGGGCAACACAGACAGCGATCGCACCAAGCTGCACTTTGAGGTGCGCAAGCAGGGCAAACCGGTCGATCCGTCCAAGTACTTGCCCGTGCGCTGACCTGAGACAATCAGGGGATGCATGAAGCTCCCCTGACCGAATCCGCGACCGCCGCCTTGCCTGAGGGTTGGCTGGCCGTCAAATCCCTTGACCTCGAAGCCCAGGGCGTGGCCCACCGCGCCGATGGCAAAGTCGTTTTTATCGATGGTGCGCTGCCCTTTGAGGTGGTCAGTGCCCACATCCACCGCAGCAAAAGCAGCTTTGACAAAGGCACGCTGACCGACATTCACGTCGAGTCCTCCCAGCGTGTGCGCCCCGCGTGTGCGCATTTCGGCCTGCAGCCCAATTCCTGCGGCGGCTGCAAGATGCAACACATGCACGCCAGCGCCCAGGTCGCGGTCAAACAGCGTGTGCTGGAAGACAATCTCTGGCATATTGGAAAAATCAAGCCCGAAACCGTGCTGCGCCCGATTGAGGGGCCCACCTGGGGCTACCGCTACCGCGCGCGCTTGTCCGTGCGTTTTGTGCGCAAAAAGGGCGAGGTATTGATCGGTTTTCACGAGCGCAAAAGCCACTTCGTCGCCGATATCAAGTCCTGCCAGGTGCTGGCGCCGCACGTCAGCGCGATGCTGCTGCCTCTTCGCGCTTTGGTGGGGTCGATGGATGCGGTCGAGCAGATACCGCAGATCGAATTGGCCGTGGGTGACATGGCCACGGTGGGGGGCGCAGCCGCGCAAGGGGATGTGACCGCGCTGGTGCTGCGCCATATGGTGCCACTCAGCGACGGTGATCTGGCCAAGCTTCGGCAGTTTGCCGCTGCCCACCCCGGAGTGCAGTGGTGGTTGCAGGCCAAGGGCCCTGACACCATCGTTCGCCTGGACGAGCTGCCGGACCACGAGACGGGTGCGCTGGCCTATTGCCTGCCGCAATTTGGCATCACCATGCCATTTCGGCCTACCGATTTCACGCAGGTCAATCCGCACATCAACCGGGTGCTGGTGTCCCGTGCGCTGGGCTTATTGCAGGTGCAGAAAAACGAGCGCGTCATCGACTGGTTCTGCGGGCTGGGCAACTTCACACTCCCGCTGGCGACCCAGGCGCGCGAGGTGCTGGGGATCGAAGGCGCGGAGTCGCTGGTGGCCCGCTCTCGGGACAATTTGGCGGTGAATGCACAGCGACAAGGCGCGCTGTACCTCGCGCCCACCACTTTTGCCGCTCGCAATTTGTTTGAAATGACGTCTTCGTTGTTGGTGGCCGACGGCAGTGCCGACAAATGGCTGATCGACCCGCCGCGCGAAGGCGCATTTGCCTTGGTGCAGGCCTTGGCGGAGTTGCAGGCAACTCCAGAACTGCGTGGCACTTGGACGCCACCGCAGCGCATTGTGTACGTCAGCTGCAACCCGGCGACGCTTGCACGAGATGCCGGGGTACTGGTCACCCAAGCCGGATACCGTTGCACCGCGGCAGGGGTGGTGAATATGTTTCCCCACACGGCCCACGTCGAGAGCATTGCGGTGTTTGAGCGGGCATAAAAAAAGGCCCTTGCGGGCCTTTTTCGCTGGGAGCTAAGAGGACGCTTAGTCGCGTTCCCCGCCGAAGATTCCCAGCAGGGCCAGCAGGTTCTGGAACACATTAATGATGTCCAGGTACAGCGCCAAGGTGGCAGAGATGTAGTTGGTTTCGCCGCCGTCAATGATCTGCTTCAGGTCGTACAGCATGTAGGCACTGAAGATGCCGATGGCCGCCAACGACATGACCAGCATGCCGGTAGAAGACCCGACAAAAATATTGATGATGCTGCCCACCATCAACACAATCACACCGACAAACAACCATTGGCCCATGCCGGAGAGGTCACGTTTGATCACGGACGCGAGGCTGGCCATCAGGAAAAAGACGCCTGCCGTGCCACCAAAGGCGGTCATGATCAGCTCAGGCCCGTTCTTGAAGCCCAGCGTGTGCGCAATCAAGCGCGAGAGCATGAGGCCCATGAAGAAGGTAAAGCCCAGCAGCACCGGCACGCCAGCAGCCGAGTTTTTGGTCCGCTCAATGGCGTAGATAAAGCCAAAAGCACCCGCCAGGAACAGCACGATGCCCAAGCCACCGCTGAAGACTTGCCCCATGCCCAGCGCAACGCCCATCCAGGCGCCCAGCACGGTCGGAATCATGCTCAGCGAGAGCAGCCAGTAGGTATTGCGCAAAACGCGATTGCGCTCTTGCGCCGACAGGCCATATCCCAGGCCGGCGTCCATCAGTGTTGCGTGTTCATTCATGGTCATACTCCTTGAAAACCTGAATAGCAGGTGCGGCGATTTTAGGCATTTACAAGCGCAATTCCCAAAAAATTGGCAATTGCCCGGATTTTGCGTGGGGCTGTCGTCGCGCCCGGGCAGGGCTGGGCGGCAGATCAGTCACGGTATGCTCGCGGGCTGGTTCCATTAACAGACTTGATCTCATGAAAACAAAACCTTACTTAGAACTCGCCGACCTCAAAGCCATCGCTGCTGCTGCTGAAGCGGAGGCACTGGCCAACCACTGGGCGGTCACCATTGCCATCGTGGATGACGGCGGTCATTTGCTCTGGTTGCAGCGCCTGGACGGTGCCGCAGCGATTTCTTCTTTGATCGCCCCCGCCAAAGCGCGTACCTCCGCGATGGGGCGCCGCGAGTCCAAGGTCTACGAAGACATCATCAATGGCGGACGCTTCTCGTTTTTGAGCGCGCCCACCCTGGACGGCATGCTCGAGGGCGGTGTGCCCATCGTCAAGGACGGCCAATGCCTGGGTGCGGTGGGTGTGAGCGGCGTGAAATCGACCGAAGACGCGCAAATTGCACGGGCCGGTTTGGCCGCCATCGGCCTCTAAGGGCGTAGCGCCTTAGTAAGCCAGTCGCTCGGGGTGCAACTCCTGCAGGATGGTGGTTGCAATTTCCTCGATCGACTTGGTGGTCGTCGATAACCAGCGAATGCCGGCACGGCGCATCATGCTTTCGCCTTCGCTCACCTCCATACGGCAGTTCTCGATCGACGCGTACTTGGAGCCTGGGCGGCGCTCGTTGCGGATTTCGCTCAAGCGCTCGGCCTGAATCGTCAGGCCGAAGATTTTTTTCTTGTGGGCCATCAGGGCGGCAGGCAACTGGCGGCGCTCAAAATCCTCCGGAATGAGCGGGTAATTGGACGCTTTGAGGCCGTACTGCATCGCCAGGTACAGCGAGGTTGGCGTCTTCCCGCTGCGGCTGATGCCGACCAGAATCACGTCAGACTGTTCCAGATCACGGTTGCTTTGGCCGTCATCGTGCGACAGCGAGAAGTTGATCGCTTCAATGCGGTCGTGGTATTCCTTGCTCTTGCTCGCATCGCTGAAGCGGCCAATGCGGTGGTTGGACTTGACGTTGAGTTCCTGCTCCAGCGGATGCACAAACATGCCAAACATGTCCAGGAGCATGCCCTGGCAGCCTTCTTGGATGACTTTGAGCACCTCCATGTTCACCAGCGTGGTGAAAACGATGGGCTTTTCTCCGTCCACCACACCCGCGTGGTTGATTTGTCGCACCACCTGGTGGGCCTTGTCCGCGGTGTCGATAAACGGCAGCCGGTGGTGGCGCACCGTGGTTTCAAACTGGGCCAGGATGGCCTTGCCAAAGGTTTCGGCGGTGATGCCGGTACCGTCAGACACAAAAAATACGCTGCGTTGGGACATGGTGGTGCAAACTTGAAGTAGTACGGGGCCGGCACAGCCTCTGGGGCTGAGCTTTCTGCCCCTCATTGTGTGCCAAACCTCAACCCCTTTGAGTTCAGGCCCACGAGCAGCCCCGACCTACAATTGCCGCGTGGCCCGCTACTGCTGATTCGCCAGACTGCCAGAAATACAAATACAGCGAAAGGCGACTCTCAGCTCCTTGCCGCCACCACCGCCAAATCGGAACCCGCACACCGTTCCGAGAGAGGCCTCGTTTTTAACTTTGGAGTCTGTATGTCTGAACTATTTAGCGACACCGCTTGGGTCGTCCCGTTTGAGCACTTGCGCATGACGGACGTCGAGTCCGTGGGGGGCAAAAATGCCAGCCTGGGCGAGATGATTTCGCAACTGCCCCAGGGCGTGAAAGTGCCGACCGGCTTTGCCACGACAGCCCACGCCTTCCGCGCCTTCCTGGCCCATGGTGATTTGAGCGGTCGTATCAATGCACGGCTCGCCGCATTGGACATCGAGGATGTGCGCGCCCTGGCCGTTGCGGGCGCCGAAATCCGCGCCATGGTGGAAGTGCAGCCTTTCCCCGTCGAATTGGAACAGGCAATTCGTGAGGCCTTCCAGACGCTGAGCGCAGGCAACACCACGGCCTCGTTTGCCGTGCGCTCTTCGGCCACGGCCGAAGACTTACCCGATGCCTCGTTTGCGGGCCAGCAAGAAACCTTTTTGAACGTGGTGGGCATTGAAGACGTGCTGCACAAAATCCGCGAGGTCTTTGCCTCGCTCTACAACGACCGCGCCATCAGCTACCGGGTGCACAAAGGATTTGCCCACGAACACGTGGCGCTCAGTGCCGGTATCCAGCGCATGGTGCGCTCAGATTTGGGCGCTGCGGGGGTCATGTTCACCATCGACACCGAGTCTGGTTTTTCGGACGTGGTTTTCATCACCTCCAGCTATGGTTTGGGCGAGACGGTGGTGCAGGGCGCCGTCAACCCGGATGAGTTTTACGTGCACAAACCCATGCTACGCGCGGGCAAGCGGGCGGTCATTCGCCGAAGCCTGGGCTCCAAGCTATTGCAAATGGAGTTCACCAGCCCCGCAGAGCAGGCCGCAGGCGCCAAGCTGGTCAAGACCACCGACGTGCCGCCGGAGCTGCGCAATCGCTACTCACTGACCGATGCCGATGTGGAGCAACTCGCCCGCTACGCGCTGGTGATCGAAGACCACTATGGACGTCCTATGGACATCGAGTGGGGCAAAGACGGCATCGACGGTGGCTTGTACATCTTGCAGGCCCGGCCGGAAACCGTCAAAAGCCAGGCTGCCAACGCAGTGGAATACCGCTACAAGCTCAAAGGCCAGGCTGCCGTATTGGCCGAAGGCCGTGCCATCGGCCAAAAGATCGGCACCGGACCGGTGCGCATCGTGCACAACATCAGCGAGATGGATACGGTGCAGGCCGGGGATGTGCTGGTGACCGATATGACAGACCCCAACTGGGAGCCGGTCATGAAGCGCGCCTCGGCCATCGTGACCAACCGCGGTGGGCGCACCTGCCATGCGGCCATCATTGCACGCGAACTGGGTATCCCCGCGGTGGTGGGTTGCGGCAATGCCACCGACCTGCTCAAGGACGGCATGTTGGTGACAGTGAGCTGCGCTGAAGGCGATACCGGCTTTATTTATGACGGCTTGCTGGAGACGGAAGTGTCCGAGGTTCAACGTGGCTTGATGCCGGAGATTCCCGTCAAGATCATGATGAATGTGGGTAACCCGCAGCTGGCCTTCGATTTTTGCCAGTTGCCCAACCAGGGCGTGGGCCTTGCGCGGCTGGAATTCATCATCAACAACAATATTGGCGTGCATCCCAAGGCAATTTTGGACTACCCCAATATCGACGCCGACTTGAAAAAAGCCGTGGAGTCGGTGGCGCGCGGCCATGCCTCTCCCCGCGCTTTTTACGTGGACCGGGTCGCCGAAGGCGTGGCCACGATTGCCGCCGCCTTTTGGCCCAAGCCGGTGATCGTGCGCTTGTCGGACTTCAAGTCCAATGAATACCGCAAGCTGATCGGTGGCAGCCGCTACGAGCCCGAAGAAGAAAACCCGATGCTGGGCTTTCGCGGCGCGGCGCGCTATGTGAGTGAGGATTTTGGCGAAGCCTTTGCCATGGAATGCGACGCCCTCAAGCGCGTGCGCAATGACATGGGCCTGGACAATGTGCAGGTGATGGTGCCCTTTGTGCGCACGCTGGAGCAGGCACGCAAAGTGACAGAGTTGCTGGCGCGCCATGGTTTGCAGCGTGGCAAAGACGGCCTCAAGCTCATCATGATGTGCGAAATTCCGAGCAACGCGATTTTGGCGAACGAGTTCCTAGCCTATTTCGATGGATTTTCTATTGGCTCCAACGACCTGACCCAGCTCACCTTGGGTCTGGACCGGGACTCCGGCATGGAACTCCTGGCCGCAGACTTTGACGAACGCGACCCGGCCGTCAAAGCGCTGATCAGCATGGCCATCACCGCCTGCAGGGCCCAGGGCAAATACATCGGTATTTGCGGTCAAGGCCCCAGCGACCACCCGGACTTTGCCGCATGGCTGGACGAACAAGGCATATCGTCCATCTCACTGAACCCCGATTCGGTGATCTCTACCTGGCAGCAACTCGCAGCACGATGAAGGCGACGCAAACCCTGGCGCAATGGCGGCTGCATGCCGTTTTGCTTAGCCTGTGGTTTGCGGTCTCGTTCGGCGCCGTTTTTTTT
>CANBQX010000020.1 GCA_947371775.1 Comamonadaceae bacterium | reverse complement strand
GCAATGCGGGGCGCAATACCACCATCGTGCGCTCCAACTACATGATGCAGGACAACACGGCGTTCTACGAGCATTCCATGTCGCTGTGGCGCGGCATGTCGCAGGAGCTCAACTACAACGTGATGTTCTCGCCGCGCGGCTATTTGTATGTGACCATGTCGCCCAGTGCGCAAGACGCCCAAATCCGCCGCGCCAACATCATGCGCTTGAACGGCATTCGCGCTGACATCCTGACGCGCGAAGACGTGATGAAAGAGGCCCCCTACCTCGATTTCTCGGACAAGGCCCGTTTTCCGATTTACGGCGCCATGCTGCAACCCGATGCAGGCACCGCCCGCCACGATGCCGTGGTCTGGGGCTATGCACGCGCAGCCAATGCGCTGGGCGTGGACATTATTCAAAACTGCGAAGTGCTGGACTACCAATGGTCGGGTGAGCGCATTACCGGCCTCAAGACCACGCGCGGCGACATCAGCGCGGGCAAGGTCGGCATTGCGGTGGCGGGCCACACCTCGGTTCTGGCCCAAAAGGCGGGGCTGGAACTACCCATCGAGAGCCATGTGCTGCAAGCCTATGTCAGCGAGTCGATCAAGCCCGTGGTCAACCACGTGGTGGTCTGGTCCGCGTCGTACTTTTATTTCTCGCAGTCCGACAAAGGCGGCCTGGTGTTTGGCGGCCATATCGACCGCTACAACTCCTACGCCCAGCGCGGCAACCTGGCCAATGTGAGTGAAGTCACCCAGGCCCTGGTCAGCGCCATGCCCAGCGCGGCGCGTCTGCGGGTGCTGCGCCACTGGGGTGGGATCATGGACATGACGCCCGACGGCAGCCCCATCATCACCAAAACTCCGGTGGACGGCCTCTACCTCAATGGGGGTTGGTGCTACGGTGGCTTCAAGGCCACGCCGGCCTCGGGCTGGTGCTTTGCCCACACGATCGCCAACGATGCGCCACACGCTTACAACGCAGGCTTCACGATGGACCGCTTTGCCCAGGGTCGTTACATCGACGAAGCCGGTACCGGCCCTTACAACCATTTGCAGTAAGAGGAGGCGCCCACCATGCTACGCATCCACTGCCCCCACTGCGGGCTGCGCGACCACGAAGAATTCAACTACTTTGGCGACGCCACCAAAGCCTACCCGGCCTTGACGACCGAGCCGTCAGCGCAGAACCACGCCGCCTGGGTGGACGCGGTGTACACCCGCAACAACCCCAAAGGCATCCACAGCGAATTCTGGCAACACACCCTGGGCTGCCGCCGCTGGCTGGTGGTTAAGCGCCATACCGTTACACACGACATTGAGTCTGTGGTCATCGCCAGCGAGAGAGAACTGCCATGACGCAAGCCACCCCTTCCAACGCAGCCACCGGTGGTGCGTTCCGCCTGGCACAAGGCGGACGCATTGAGCGCAGCCGTCCGCTGAGCTTCACATTGGACGGCAAGTCCTTTCAGGGCTTTGCCGGTGATACCGTGGCCTCCACCCTGCTCGCCCATGGCGAGCACCTGGTGGCGCGGTCGTTCAAATACCACCGCCCCCGCGGCATCATGGCCGCCGGTGTTGAAGAAGCCAACGCGCTCTTGACCGTGGGCGCCAACGGCACCCACGAGCCCAATATCGCCGCCACCGTTTTAGAACTCGAAAACGGCTTGCGCACGCGCACGCAAAATGCCTGGCCCTCGGTCAGGTTTGATGCGATGGCCATCACCTCGGTGCTGTCGCCGTTTTTTGTGGCGGGTTTTTATTACAAGACTTTCATGGGCCCCACGCGCCATGCGTGGATGCTGTACGAGCATTTCATTCGCAAGGCAGCGGGCCTGGGCGCTTCGGTCAATGACGCCGATGTGCACCGCTACGACTGGCACAACGACTACACCGACGTGTTGGTGATTGGCTCCGGTGCGGCCGGACTGAGTGCTGCGCTGAGCGCTGCCCGCGCAGGCTGTGAGGTCATGCTGGTGGAGCAAGACTTTGCCCTGGGCGGCGCACTGCTCAACCAGTCAAACAACGGCGCCAAAGGCCAATGGCTTGCAACAATGTTGGACGAACTGCAGGCTACGGGCAAAGTACGCATGCTGACGCGATCAACAGCCTTCGGCATGTACGACGGCAACACCGTCGGCGTGATCGAGCGCACCGCCCCCGGCGAAGCCGACGCCGCCCACGGCGTGCCACGCCAACGCATGCGCACCGTGCGCGCCAATGCCATTGTCATGGCCTGTGGCGCGATCGAGCGGCCTTTGGTATTTGCAGGCAACGACAAACCCGGCGTCATGCTGGCGGGCGCGGTGGGCGCTTATGTCAACCGCTATGCCGTGGCACCCGGCAAGCGCGCCTTGTTTTGTGTGAACAACGACGGTGCGTACGCCGATGCCTTGGCGCTGGCACGTGCAGGTTCTCAGGTCCATGTGGTCGACCTGCGCAGCGTGGTGCAGCCCAACCTGTTGGCGGCAGCCTCCAGCGCGGGCATCTCGGTACAAACCGGCAGCACCGTGACCGATGTGTACGGCCGCTTGCACGCCAAGCGTTGCCGCATTGCGGGTTATGACGCCGCCAGCAGTGCAGTTAAGGGTGGCCCGATGGAGCTTGACGTTGATCTGGTCGCCATGTCCGGGGGTTGGACGCCCACGGTGCACCTGAGCTCCCACCGCAATGTCAAACCGGTGTATCGCAGCGACATCGCCTGCTTCGTGCCCGGCGGCTTTGACCGTGCCCAGTTTGGCGCGGGCGCCATGGTGGGCAGCCAAACCTGGCAGGACGCCATTGCGTCTGGCTGGCAGGCAGGCACACAGGCAGCGGCTATTAACGGATGCCACGCCAACGGCGTCGCGCCGGTGCTGGAGGATGACAGCAGCATTGCTTTCATGCCGGCGGGTACGCTGCTCTCAGGCAAGCCCTCGGACAAAGCCTTTATCGACTTTCAAAACGATGTGACCGTTGCTGATGTGGAACTCGCCCACCGCGAGGGCTACCAATCGGTCGAACACCTTAAGCGCTACACCACCTTGGGCATGGGAACGGACCAGGGAAAAACGTCGAATATCAATGGCTTGGGCCTGATGGCAGCGGCCCGCGGCATCGACGTGATGGCAGCGGGCACCACCACCTTCCGACCCCCCTACACCCCAGCCAGCCTGGGCGCTTTGGCCGGACGCAATGTGGGGCCCCATTTCCAGCCCGAGCGCCGCACCTCCATGCACGACTGGCACGAGGCCAACGGCGGCGTCAAAATGGAGGCAGGCCTGTGGTTGCGCCCCCTGTGGTACCGCACCCATGGCGCCACTTTGGCTGAGGCCTATAAAGCGGAGATGGACTTTGTGCGCAGCTCGGTAGGTATTGCGGACACCTCGACCCTGGGGAAAATTGATGTGCAGGGGCCGGACGCTGCCGAGTTCCTGGACCGCGTCTATGTGAACGGATTCTCCAAGCTCGCGGTGGGCAAATCACGTTATGGCTTCATGCTGCGCGAGGATGGCATCGTCATGGACGACGGCACCACCACCCGCATCAGTGAAACCCAGTTTTTCATGACCACAACCACTGCGCAGGCGGCCAAAGTCATGAGCCACCTGGAGTTTTTGTTGCAAGTGGTCTGGCCGACGCTGCGGGTGACGGTCGCTTCGGTCTCGGACCAGTGGGCGGCCATGAGCGTGGCGGGTCCGCGCACCCGCGACGCACTGCAAGCTGCCTTTCCCCACCTGGACCTGAGCAACGCCGCACTGCCCTTTATGGGCGTGTTGGACACCGTGGGCAGTGGTGCCCTGGCCGATGTACCCCTGCGCATCCTGCGCCTGACCTTCTCTGGCGAGCTGGCCTACGAAATCTTCACGCCCACCCACCACGGCCTGGCCGTGTGGGAGCATGTGATCGCCGCCGGAAAACCCTGGAACATGCAGCCCTATGGCCTGGAAGCCCTGGGTTCGCTGCGCATTGAAAAAGGCCACGTCGTGGGGTCTGAAATGGACGGACGCACCACGCTGGATGACTTGGGCGCGGGCAAGATGGCCAGCAAGACCAAATCGTTCTGGGGCGACGCGCTGCGCCGCAGCCCGAACTTGGCGCGTGACAACCGGCCTACCCTGGTGGGTCTGGAGGCCGTGGACGACAAAGAGCCACCCAGCAATGGCTCCATCCTCTTTTTTGCGGACGATGCGCTCAAGGGCCACGGTCGTGGCCACGTCACCTCCACCACCTACAGCAAATCCGTGGGCAAGGCGATTGCGCTGGGGCTGCTCCAAGGCGGCACCGCACATGTTGGCCAAGAGATTGTTGCCACCTCCCCTACCCAGGGCCGAACCTACCGCCTGCGGGTGGTAGATCCCTGCTTCCTGGACGCCGAAGGAGCACGCTACCGTGTCTGATGTAAACACCACACCATTGGTCTCTGCGTCTACCTTGCGCAGCCCGTTTGCCACCCTGCTTCCCCACCGCAAAGCGGATCGACAGGGTCAGGTGCAAGTGCAGCTGCACGCCCAGCGCCTGAGCAGCGTCACTCAAATCAGCACCTGGATGGGCGCAACGCAAGCCCTGTGCAGCGCATTGGCAGATGCCCTGGCAGCGACCGATTTGTTTCCCTTGCCGCAGACCACCGGCCAAACACTGCAATCCGCATTGGGGCTGCTGGTGCGCACCGGACCGCATGAATTTATGCTCATCGGTGAAAACGCTCCGCCGCTGGAGATTTTGCGCAAGCACGTTACACCGGACATCGGTGCGGTGCTGGATCTCAGCCACGCGCGTTGCCGGGTGCATGCCAAGGGCCCCAAAGCCGTGGAGGCGCTGGGCAAATTGTTTGCCCTGGACTTCCGCGAGACGGCATTTGCCGTAGGCCAAGTCAAGCTCACCGGCCACCACCACGTGCCGTGCAGCATTCATCGCCTAGGCCCCCAAAGCTTTGACCTGTACCTGTTCAGCACCTACGCCCATGGGCAACTCGAGTCCCTGCAGGACGCGGCGCTGGAATACGGTGTTGAATTGACGCTTGGGGAATGACCCCAAGGGGTAGTGGGCCGACACAGCGCCCCACTGCCGACGTAAAGTTGGGTGAAGCAGCGGGCAAACCCGCGTGAAATCGGGCTTTCCCCGGTGTTTGACATGCGGAACTATTAAGATCCCGACCCGAAGCCCCACAATGATCTTCAGGGTGGGTGTCGCCGACTTGCCACCCACTTGACCCCGAACATCGAAAATCCGAGTGCTATGAATTTCACAAAAATCACATTTACCGTGCTCACTTTGGTCTTGGGCGTGGGCATCACCGCATGCAGTGAGAAAAAACCGGCCGAGGACAACGCAGCCGCGCCTGCGGCCAGTGCGGCACCTGCTGCCCAAGCGGCATCGGCCCCAGCGTCCGCTGCTTCGGCACCGTCGGGCCCGCCGGTCACTGTGTCGACGGTCAAAGCAGAATCCAAAGACCTGGCGGTCAATCTGCGTGCCAATGGAACCGTGCTGCCCCTGTCCAGTGTGGATGTGCGCTCGCAAACCACATCATTGGTGACCAAGGTACACATCAGCGACGGCCAGTTCGTTCGGGCTGGCGACACTTTGTTCAGCCTGGACAGCCGTAACGAAGAAGCCAATCTGGCCAAGGCGCAGGCCCAACTGGCCAAAGACCAGGCGGTGTTGCAGGACACGCAGCGGCAGCTCAAGCGCGCGCAAGAATTGCTTGCCCAGAAATTTATTGCACCGAGTGCCGTCGACACTGCACAAGCCTCCGTGGACTCCGCGTCCGCAACCCTGCTTTCTGACAAGGCGGCGATTGATGCTGCCAAGGTGAGTTTGTCTTACACCCGTATCGCAGCACCGCTCAGTGGTCGTGCAGGCGCTATCAACGTCTCTGCGGGTTCTGTGGTGCAGGCCAACACGACACCGCTGGTGACCATTACCCAACTGGACCCGATTGCCGTGGCTTTCAACTTGCCGCAGCGCAATTTGGCAGATGCCATCGGCGCGCTGAAGGATGGCGGCGCCAAGGTCTCTGCGACGCTTGCCGACAATGGCGGAAGCTTTCAAGGCCGCTTGGTGTTCGTGGACAACGGCGTCGACGCAGCCTCTGGAACCGTGCGGGCCCGCGCCAAGTTTGACAACAAAGCAGGCAAGCTCTGGCCTGGTGCTTATGTCGAGATTTCGCAAACCATCAACACGCTCAAGGACGCGGTGGTGGTGCCCCAAGTGGCACTTATTCAATCGGCGCGCGGCACGATTGTGTATGTCGTGGAAGACGGCAAAGCGGTTCTGCGTCCGGTGAAACAGGTGGGTGGCCAAAACGGTGAAGCGGCCATCACCGGCATCACGGCCGGCGACACCGTGGTGGTGGACGGCAAGCAGAATCTGCGCCCTGGCTCACTGGTGGTGGAGCGTGCCAAAGAACCTAAAACCGGCGCCTCCGGCCCCGCCGCTGGCACCTCGGGTGCGGCAAGCGCCGCCCCTGCCGCTGCCGCGTCGCGCACCACACCATGAATTTCTCCGAACTCTTTATCCGCCGTCCGGTAATGACGGTGCTGCTGAATGTGGCGATGATTGGTGCGGGCGTCATCGGACTGCGCAATATTCCCATTGCCGCTTTGCCCAGCTACGACACACCCGTCATCAATGTGTCCGCCACCTTTCCCGGCGCAAACCCCGAGACCATGGCCAGCTCGGTGGCCTTGCCTCTGGAAAAACAGTTTCAGACGGTTCCCGGTCTCAAAACCATCAGCTCCAGCAGCACGCTGGGCAGCACCTCGCTGACCCTGGAGTTTGAAGAAGGACGCAACATCGACGCCGCGTCCGTCGACGTGCAGGCGGCACTATTGCGCGCCCAGAAGTCTCTGCCCATCGACATGACGGTGCCGCCGTCGTACCGCAAAGTCAACCCTGCGGATGCGCCTGTCTTGTTGATCGCGCTCACGTCGCCCTCTCTGTCCCCCGCAGACTTGCAGGACTACGCCGAACACCTGATTTCACCCAGTTTTTCCACCATCGATGGTGTGGCACAGGTCAATATCTTCGGCGCCAAGCGCTTTGCGGTGCGGGTGCGCGTTAAGCCCGATGCGATGCTGGCATCCAATATCAGCTTGGACGAACTCAGCAGCGCCTTGCGCGCAGCCAACGTCAATACGCCCGTCGGCACCCTGGACGGACCCAAGCAAACCCTGGTACTGCAAGCCAACAAGCAGCTCAAAACCGCCTCGGATTTTGGCAGTCTGATCATCAGCGCCAAGGGCGGTAACCCCATTCGCTTGAAAGACATCGCCAAAGTCGAAAACAGCGTTGAAACCCTAAAAAGCTGGGCTACGCTGGACGGAGAAAACTCCATCACTATCGCAATCCAGCGCCAACCGGGTGCCAACACAGTGCGTTTGGTCGACGCCATCCGCGCCGCCATGCCTGACTTGCAGAGCCAAATGCCGCAGTCGGTGCGCATGACACCCATTAACGACCGCTCGGTGTCGGTGCGGGATGCGCTGCACGACGTGTCCCTGACCTTGGCGGGCACGATTTTGTTGGTCGTGCTGGTGATTTTTCTGTTCCTGCGGCGCTTTGTGGCCACGGCTATACCCACCCTTTCCTTGCCCATTTCGCTGATGGGCGCAGTCGCCTTGCTGTGGGGACTGTCCTACAGCCTGGACAATATTTCGCTTCTCGGCCTGACTTTGGCCGTTGGTTTGGTGGTGGACGATGCGATTGTGGTGTTGGAGAACATTATTCGCCACGTCGAAAACGGTGAAGAGCCCTTTCACGCTGCACTGGTCGGCGCGCGCGAAGTCGGCTTCACCATCGTCTCGATCTCGACCTCGCTGATCGCGGTTTTCATTCCGATTTTCTTCATGCCCGGCGTGATCGGCCTGCTGTTCCATGAATTTGCGGTGGTCGTAGGTTTGGCCATCATCGTGTCGGCCTTTGTGTCATTGACCCTGGTGCCTATGTTGGCGGGTCGCTTTCTGACCGATGACGCGCACAAGAAACCGCCAGGCATGGTGGTGCGGCTGTTTGAGCGCGGTTTTGACGCCACTCTGGCGGGCTACACGCGGGTGTTGGACCTGGCGCTGGGCCATCGCAAGACGATATTGCTGCTGGCAGCGAGCACGTTTGTCGGCACTTTTTGGTTGGTCAACATCATTCCAAAGGGCTTTTTCCCCGAAGAAGACATTGGCCAAATCCAAGTCTCCACCGAGGCCAGCGAAGACATCTCCTTTCCTGCCATGGTGGCTTTGCAAGAGCGCGCCGCTGCCATTGTGCGGGCAGACCCCAATGTCAACGCAGTGAGCTCCTTCAATGGTGGCAACAACGCACAGAATTCTGGCCGTATGTTCATCAGCCTGAAGCCACAAGGCCAGCGACTGCCGATGAAACAGGTCATCGAGGGCCTGCGCAAAAAACTGCGCGGCGTGGCTGGCATCAATGTATTCATGCGGCCGGTGCAGAACTTGCAGCTCGGTGGCCGCCAAAGCAAGGCGCAGTTCCAGTACATCTTGCAAAGTGTGAAGGCCGACGAACTCAACGGCTGGGCCAGCAAACTCCAGGAGCGCATGCGGGCCGACCCGATTTTCCGGGACGTGACCAGCGACGCACAACTGCGTGCACTGCAAGCCCAGCTCAATATCGACCGCGACCGTGCCAATTCCCTTGGCATTTCAGTGGACGCTATCCGGTCCGCCCTGTTCAGCGCCTTTGGCGAGCGCCAGGTATCCACCATTTACCTGCCGGTGGACACCTACCAGGTGATCATGGAGGTGGCCCCCGAGGCCAAGATGGACGAATCCGCGTTAGCGGGCATTTATGTGCGGGCCAACACGGGCGCCTTGGTGCCACTGTCGAGCTTTACCACGGTGGAGCGCTCCGTCGGGCCCACGGCCATCAACCATGTGGGCCAGCTCCAGGCGGTGACGGTGTCCTTCAACCTCGCGCCGGGTGCCGCCTTGGGTGACGCCACCACCAAGATCGACGCTGCGCGCGAAGCCATCCAAATGCCGTCCAGCATCATCAGCACCTATGGTGGCGATGCGGCTGTCTTCAAGAGCTCGCAGGGCAGCCAGATGATCTTGGTGATTGCCGCTCTGTTGGTCATCTACATCCTGTTGGGCGTGCTGTACGAAAGCTATATCCACCCCATCACGATTTTGGCGGGTCTGCCATCGGCGGCCGTGGGCGCGCTGGCCACCTTGATGCTATTTGGCCAGGACCTGACCCTGATTGCCACCATCGGCATCGTGCTCCTGATTGGCATCGTCAAGAAGAACGCGATCATGATGATTGACTTTGCGCTCGAAGCGCAACGACACGAGGGTATGACACCGCTTGAGGCCATCCGCACGGCCTGTATTCTGCGCTTTCGCCCCATCATGATGACCACGCTGGCCGCATTGGTGGGGGCTTTGCCCATCGCCTTGGGCATTGGCGCAGGTGCCGAGTTGCGTCAACCCTTGGGTTTGGCGGTCGCGGGTGGCTTGGTGTTCTCACAAGCCATTACCCTGTTCATCACACCGGTGCTCTATTTGGTCATGGACCGATTCAGTGGCAAGGGGCCAGACACCCGACCAGACAGCGTGACGGCCTAGCTACGCAACAGAATTGCTACCGCGCTTGCCAATGTCCATGTTCCCTGCCATGCCAATAGCCATGGCGGTAGAAGCCATAGGGATTGAGCGGTGATGGGTAGAAAAATGGCACGGGCAATGGTTCTGCCATGACATAGCTGGTCACCGTTGGCGACGTTGGCACCTGAACCACAGCGGGTACCGTGCTCTGAGTCACGCCTACCGGTGAGACTTGCACCGCAATGGTCGGTCCGGGGTCATTGGGCATTTGCACCGAATACTGCATTCCACCAAACTCGTAGACGACGTTGTAGGCCACGACGCGGTTTTCATAAAAGTTCTGGACACCACAACGCTGAACATTCTCGGTGCGCACCGCTGCCGGGCCTTCAAACCGGTCGCCGATGATGGCGCCTCCGACCATGCCAATAGCGGTCGCTGCGGCCCTGCCCTGTCCATGCCCACCGGCGGCATTGCCCAACGCTCCACCCGTGATGGCTCCGATCAGAGCACCGGCACCGCTGTTGGGCCCTTGAATATTCACTTGCTCGACGGTGCAGGTGCGCCGGGGAACGTTGACCTGCTGCACCACCGGCGTGGAAGACAGCACCCGGCCCATATCGTCGGCCCAGACTGCCGATACGGCACCCAGCGCCAATGTGGCTGCAATCCAATGTTTCATACGAACCTTTCGATGTAGTCGTTCCATAACGCGGGCAAACCATGGTCTGTTGACCGTGGTTTGCGGCTTTACACATCGCTAACACGCACCAGGCCACAGCCCCGCACGCCACCCGAGGCCGCGTGGATAATCCCAGGTCACCGCGTTGCGGCTTCCTCCACGCTTTTCACCTCTTGCCCGGTCTCCATGTTCGACTCCCGCCAAAGCTCTGACGATCCAAGCACGCCGCGCCTGTATGGGCTGATGGCACTTGCGCTGCTCGGTTTGGCGATCGTGCCCACGCTGTGGCCCGAAGTGGATTTGGGTGCCGCCCACTGGTTTGCGCCGCCTGATGGCTATGTTCAGGCCAAATCCTGGTGGTGGGTACTGGGCATCAATCTTTACGTACCGGCCATTTTTCGCTGGATGATTTTTGTCGCCATCGGCCTGTGGGTGATAGCGACCAAACGGGATGGCTGGAAGCGTTGGCGCCTACCACTTGCATTTTTCATCCTCGCGGGTGCGCTTGGACCCGGCTTGGTGGTGAATTCCGGCTTCAAAGAGCAATGGCAACGGGCTCGCCCCTACGAGGTGGTGAACTTTGGCGGCAGCCAACAATTCACACGCGCTGGTGTCATCACCGACCAGTGCGACAACAACTGCTCGTTTGTCAGCGGTCATGTGTCCTGCGGCTTCTTTTTTGCGTCCTTGATGCTGGTCCATGCCCGGCGCAGACGACTTTGGGCCATGGTCGGGTGCGCTGCGGGCGCTTTGATCGCCTTTGCCCGCATGGCCGATATGGCCCATTGGCTGAGCGACGCCCTGTGGGCCGCGCCCATTACCTGGGCCTGCAGTTGGCTGGTCTGGCGCGCACTGCTCTGGGTTTACAGGGAACCCGACAAGCCTTCCTGAATGGTCGGATACCGCAGACGCAGACGCAGTTCCTGCTTCATGCGTGTGTTCACCATGCGGCGCGACTCGGACATAAAGCTCATCTGCATGGCGCCCAACTCCACCTGGGCGCGGGCACGGCTGATGCGTGGCGGTACAGGCAGGCCATACAGCGCCGCAGCGGCGTCAAAGTAATCCCCCATCTTGAGTGCGCTGTCGTCGTTGACGTTGTAAATGCGTTGGGGCTTGCCACGCCACAAGGCCAGCACGCAGGCACGCGCCAGGTCGTCGGCATGGATGTGGTTGGTGTAGACATCGTCTTGGGCGTCCAGCACCGGCAAGCCCTTGCGCAGGCGCTCAAGCGGTGTGCCGCCCTCTCGGTTGGGCGCGTAAATACCGGGGATGCGCAAGACAGTGGCCACAGCACCTGACGTCCGACCAAAGAAGCGAACGCTGGCCTCGGCATCTGCGCGGCGCTGCGCCCGAGGCGTCGTCGCACAGAATGCCCTTGTCTCGTCTACCCAGGCCCCTTCGCAGTCGCCATACACCCCGCTGGTAGAGCCATAGACCAGGGTTTGCGGCAGGCCGCGCAAATGCAAGGCACGCAAAAGCGCTCTTGTGCGCTCATCCTGGTAGCCCACGGTAGCCGGTGGTGCCAGATGCAGCACCCGCTGCGCCAAGCCCGCCAATCGGCGCAAGGTTTGCGGGCGGTCCAGGTTGCCCCACAAGGGCGTCACCCCGGCCGCGCGCAACGCAGGGGCGCGAGAGCGCTGCGAGGTCAAAGCACGCACCGTGACTTTGCCTTGCAACTCCCGTACCGCCCGTACACCCACGTCGCCACACCCCACGATCAACACACGGGGACGGCGAAAGCGCGCGGGCAAGGCGCCGAGGGGGGATTGGTTTGAGGGCAAAATCGAGGGCTCCACTGATTAACGCCTTCAAGGATACCCAATTCAATGACCGCCAGCGCTTCTTCTTTCACTGTCACGGTGGAACCCAGCGGCACCGCTTTCAGCGCCACACCTGACGAAACCCTGTTGGCCGCCGGGATTCGCCAGGGCGTGGGGCTGCCCTACGGTTGCAAAGACGGCGCCTGCGGTTCGTGCAAATGCAAGATGGTATCGGGCAGCGTGGTCCATGCCAATTTCCAGCGCAAAGCCTTGAGCGTCGAAGAAGAGGCGGCCCACTTCGTACTGACCTGCTGCGCCACCGCCCAAAGCGACATCGTCTTGGAGTCGCGCCAGGTCACCCCCGCCGGTGCCCTCCCTATCAAAAAAATGCCCACCCGCGTTAGCAGCATGGTCAAAAAATCGGCCGATGTGGTGGTGATGCAACTCCAACTGCCTGCCAATGACAGTTTTGCCTACCGCGCAGGCCAGTACATCGAGTTCATCATGCGCGACGGTACGCGGCGCAGCTATTCCATGGCCAATGCACCGCATACCGGCCCTGCCTTGGAGCTGCACATCCGCCATATGCCGGGTGGCCGCTTTACCGATCTGGTGTTCGGCTCCATGAAGGAAAAAGACATTCTGCGCATCGAAGGCCCTTTTGGTTCCTTTTTCTTGCGCGAAGACTCGGACAAGCCTCTGGTTTTTTTGGCCTCGGGCACCGGTTTTGCGCCGCTCAAGGCATTGCTCGAGCACATGCAGCACTGCGGTATCACCCGCCCGACCACGCTGTATTGGGGCGGCCGGCGCCCCTCGGACCTGTACATGGAAGAGTGGATTCGGGCTCAAATGGCATTGATGCCCGACTTGCGCTATGTGCCGGTGGTGTCGGACGCGCTTGCCGAAGACCAGTGGAGCGGACGCACCGGTTTCGTTCATTTGGCCGTACTGCAGGACTTCCCCGACCTCTCCGGCCACCAGGTCTATGCCTGTGGCGCGCCCATCGTGGTCGAGTCGGCACGCAGCAGTTTCAGCGCGCAGGCAGGTTTGCCCGCCGATGAATTTTTCGCGGATTCGTTCACCTCGGCCGCCGATACGGCCCGCTAAGAAGGCGCAGACTCGCGGGGTGGCACAGCGGGCTTGAGTTCACCGAGAACGACTGCGACCACCACAATCACTGCGCCCACCAAGGCGCGCAGCGTCATCGTCTCAGCGAGCCAAACCCAGGCAAACAAGGCTGCAAATACCGGCTCCATGGCGTAAATTACCGCGGATTTTTCGGCGCTGACGTGGCGCTGCGCCACGGCCTGCAAGAAAAACATGGCTGCGGATGCCATCACACCGAGGTACAGCAGTCCGGCCAGCAACTCCCCATCCATGCGCTGCGGCAAGGTGGCGGTTCGGTCCCAGCCGCCCGCCGCGACCATCCATACGCTGCCCATGGCGGCCATGCAAAACATCTGGGCGGTGGCCAATTGAATCGGCACGTGCAAGCGCGAACGGCCTGAGAGCAGCAGCACGTAGGCTGCATACGCCAATGCGCCCAGCACTGTGGTGGTGTCTGCCAGCAAGTGGGCACCACCGTCGTAAGACATCAAGCCGATGCCCAGGCAGGCCAAGGCAGCTGCCGCGAACACGGTTCGATCAGGGCGCGCGCCCCAGGCCCAGCCCAGCAGCGGCACCATCAAGACATTGAGGCTGGTGAGAAATGCGCTGCGGTTCGAAGAAATGAACTCCAGCCCATAGGCCTGGCCCACATACGACGCCAACACGAGTGTGCCCATCACAGCGCCATCGCGCCAGGTGTGGCGCGGCACCTTGATCACCCAGGGCGCCATGCAAGCGGCGGCGATGAGAAACCGCAAGGCAGAAATTTCCACCCCACTCAATGACGCTGTCGCCAGCTTCAAAATGGGGAACGTAGCCCCCCATACGACGGTGACGAACAGCAGGGCCGCAACGTGGCGATCCAGCCGCAGAGCCGCAAGACGCAAAGCGTGCGCTTACTCTCCCAGGTACGCTGCGCGCACCTTGGGGTCGTTGAGCATTTGCTTGGCCTCGCCCGTCATCGTGATGACGCCGGACTCCATCACATAGCCGCGGTTGGCAATCGACAAGGCGCGGCTGGCGTTTTGCTCCACCAGCAAAATCGTCACGCCCTGCGCGAACACGTCTTGCACCACCTCAAAGATCTTGTCGACCATGATGGGCGACAAGCCCATGGAGGGCTCGTCCATCAGCAGCACTTTGGGGCGGCTCATGAGCGCACGGCCCATGGCCAGCATCTGCTGCTCGCCGCCGGACATGGTGCCCGCCAGCTGGTCGCGACGCTCCTTGAGACGCGGAAAAATGGCGAACATCTTGTCGATATCGGCCTCAATCCCGTCCTTGTCGTCGCGGATGTAGGCGCCCATCTGCAGGTTTTCGATAATCGTCATGCGGGTAAATACACCGCGACCTTCGGGCACCATGGCCAGGCCCTGTTTCACCAGGTCCCAGGGTCCTTGGCCGCGGATGCTGCGACCCAGGTATTCGATGTCACCGCCGCTGATGGGCAGCGTGCCGGTGATGGCCTTCATGGTCGTGGTTTTGCCCGCGCCGTTGGATCCGATGAGCGAGACGAGCTCGCCTTCGCGCACTTCAAAGTCCACGCCTTTGACGGCTTGGATGCCGCCATAGGACACTTTGAGCTGGCTGACTTTGAGTAAAGTTTTGCTGGTCATGGAATGTCCCTGAAAATTAATGACCGCTGGTGCCCAAATAGGCTTCGATCACTTTGTCGTTCTTTTGCACTTCGGCCGGTGTGCCTTCGGCAATTTGCTTGCCGTAGTCGAGCACGGTGACCCGGTCGCACAGGCCCATGACCAACTTCACGTCGTGCTCGATCAGCAAAATGGTGCGGTTGTCATTGCGGATGCGGTCAATCAGCTCGCGCAACATGACTTTCTCGGTCGCGTTCATGCCAGCAGCGGGTTCGTCCAGCGCAATTAACTGGGGATCGGTGGCCAGCGCACGGGCAATCTCCAAGCGGCGTTGGTCGCCGTAGCTCAGGGTGCGGGCTTTGTAGTCGGCAAACTTGCCAATGCCCACGTAGTCCAGCAGCTCATGCGCGCGCTGGGCAATCGCGGCCTCTTCGGCCTTGAAGCTTGGGGTGCGGAACATGGCGCCCAGCAGGCCCGAATGCGTACGGATGTGGCGCCCGACCATCACGTTCTCCAGCGCCGTCATTTCGGCGAACAGGCGAATGTTCTGGAAGGTGCGCGCAATACCGGCCTTGGCCACCGTGTGCACGGCCGTAGGCTGGTAAGGCTTGCCAGCCAATTCAAAGCTGCCGCCATCGGGCGTGTAGAGGCCCGTCAGCACGTTGAAGAATGTGGTTTTGCCCGCACCGTTGGGGCCGATCAGGCCATAGACCTGTCCGCGCTCGATCTTGATGCCCACATCGCTCAGGGCCTGCAGGCCCCCAAAACGCTTGGACACACCCGACACATTGAGAACCGTGTCTTTTTGCTTGGTTTGATTGGTCTTGGTCATGCTCACTCCAATCAGGCTTTGTTCGTTGGCAATGACTTGCCGTGCTCAGGCGTTGGCCACAGACCACGCGGGCGGATCAACATCACGCTGACCATGGCCAGTGCGATCAGCAACTGGCGCAGGATGGAGGCGTCCAGTCGGCCGCCGGTCATGCCTTGCAATGGACCGGCCACATAGCGCAGCACCTCGGGCAATGCCGACAAGAGCACCGCGCCCAGGATCACGCCGGGCAAATGGCCCACGCCACCGAGCACCACCATGGCCACAATCATCACCGACTCCATCAGGCTGAAAGACTCGGGCGAGATAAAGCCCTGGAAGGATGCAAACAGCGCACCCGACACACCCCCAAATGTGGCGCCCATGCCGAAGGCAGTGAGCTTCAGATTGCGGGTGTTGATGCCCATGGCCTTGGCCGCGATTTCGTCCTCACGAATGGCCATCCATGCGCGGCCAATGCGCGAGAGCTCCAAGCGGTGCGAGATCAGCACGCTGAACAAAACCAGCGCCAGAAACAGGTAGTAGTACAAGGAAACCGACGCGAATTCAATACCGCCGACCACGAGCTTTTTACCCAGGTCAAAGCCAAAGAAGTGCAAGGAATCAATTTGGTTGATGCCCTTGGGTCCGTTGGTGATGTTGTAAGGGTTGTCCAGGTTGTTCAAAAACACGCGGATGATTTCACCAAAACCCAGCGTCACGATGGCCAGATAGTCGCCGCGCAGACGCAAAGTGGGCGCACCCAGCAAGATGCCAAAAATACCCGCAGCGCCCGCCGCCAAGGGCAGCACGATCCAGATCGGCGTGTGCAGGCCCTGCGCGAAACTGGCCGCGATGGCAGGAAAGGCCTCGGTGAGTTGCGGTGAATTCAAGAGCCCGTAGGAGTACGCGCCGATGGCAAAAAATGCGACATAGCCCAAGTCGAGCAAGCCTGCGTAACCCACCACAATATTCAGGCCCAGGGCCAAGAGCACGTAGAGCAGCGCCATGTCGGCAATGCGCACCCAGGCGTTGCCAAAACCCTGCAGTAACAGGGGCAGCACCAGCAAGGCGACAGCCGCAAGCGCGAGGCCCATGGTTTTTTGTTGTTGTTTCATAGTGTCTCCTTAAGCGCGATCGGCCACGCGCTCACCCAGCAGGCCCGAGGGACGCAGGGTCAACACCACGATCAAAACGATGAAGGCAAAAATATCGGAGTAGTGGCTGCCCAGCACACCGCCCGTGAGTTCGCCGATGTAACCGGCGCCAATCGATTCGATCAGTCCGAGCAAGATGGCCCCCACGACCGCACCGGCCAGGTTGCCAATACCGCCAAACACCGCTGCCGTGAACGCTTTCAATCCGGGCAAAAAGCCCATGGCGTGCTGTGCCGTGCCGTAGTTGGAGGCGTACATCACACCAGCAATCGCAGCCAGCACGGCGCCAATCACAAAGGTCGCAGAAATCACCATGTCGGGCTTGACACCCATCAGGCCCGCCACGCGGGGGTTCTCGGCGGTGGCGCGCATGGCGCGGCCGAGCTTGGTGTAGTTCACCAGCCACATTAAAAGCGCCAAAGACACCGCCGTCACGCCGAGAATCATGACCTGCGTCGGGGTGATCACCGCACCACCGATGTTGAAGGGCGTGGTCGGCAACAAGGTCGGGTAGGACTTGTAGTTGGGCTTCCAAATAATCATGGCCAAGGTTTGCAGCAGGATCGACATGCCAATGGCCGTGATCAGGGGCGCAAGCTTGGGACTGTTGCGCAAGGGGCGGTAGGCCACTTTTTCGATCACAAAATTCAGCGTGGCCGCGACCACACAGGAAATGATCAGTGCAACGAGCAAGATGATGTAGCCAGGGGTACCTGGCATGCCGTCTTGCATCAGTCCGATGATGGTCCAGCTGGTCAAGGCCCCGACCATCATCACTTCACCGTGTGCGAAGTTAATCAGGTTAATGATGCCGTAGACCATGGTGTAGCCCAAGGCAATGAGCGCATACATGCTGCCCAGAACCAAGCCGTTGATGACCTGTTGTATGAAGATATCCATGAAAAACCTTTTTCGAAGTTCTTGTGTTTGAACCAAATGGGCCGCAAGCACTGTTGGTGCCCCGCCTCACATAGCAAAAAATCGGCCAGTCCCAAGGGTTTCGGGGCCGCCGATTCAAGTGCGGCCTGATTCTAGCGACCCGCGCGTTTGCTTGGCGCGCTGGAGATTACGGGTTTACCCTTTCAGTACCCCGCTTTGCCGCCCGCGCGCCGCCTGGAGAACAAACCAGCGCCTTTGCTGCCCTGGCGAACAAAGCGTTCTCGCCGCGCGACCTTGGGGTCGACCGTGAGTGCGCGGTACACCTCTAATCGGTCGCCGTTGCGCAACGCATGCTGCGTTGAAACCGGCTTTGCCCACACACCCAGGTGCAGACTCTGCAGCGTGTCCGGTGCCACGCCCCACGCCAGTGCCGCCAACTCCAGCGCCTCGGATGCCATGCACCCCGACGGGACGTGGAGCACCAATTCCCGCACACAGCGCGGCGCTTCGGAAAAAACTACGGTGATGGCCACCATGGGCGCATCCAAGGCCTTACTCGCCATAGACCGTCTGCGCTCTTTTGACAAAGGCGTCGACCAGCGTGGCCGCGATTTTGTCGAACACGGGGCCGACCAAGCGGCCCAGCACGGCGTTGTCGAAACCGTAATGCAGAGAAAGCTGAACCTTGCACGCCCGTTCAGAGCCATCTCCCACCGGCAAAAAAGTCCATTGCCCGTCCAACTTCGAAAAGGGGCCTTTGACCAGAGCCATGTCCACCTGGCTGGGCGGCGTATGGGTGTTGCGGGTGGTAAAGGATTGGTGGATGCCGCTGAAGGCAATGCCGACTTCGGCGGTGACGCCGGTGTCGTCCAGGCTCAGCACCGCAGCGCGGTCGCACCAGGGCAAAAACTCAGGGTAGCGTGCGACATCGGTGACCAATGCGTACATTTCCTGGGGGCTGTACCACAGCAGAACGGACTTGGTAACGGTTTTCATAGAATGGGGCTTGCGGGATTGTAGTCACGCACTCTTCCAATTCCCGCTTTCACCCCCAGCTCCCTTCCATGGCCAAAAAACCCGAAACCGCGTCCCGCATTGCCGATAACAAAAAGGCCGCGTACAACTATTTTTTCGAAGAGCGCTTCGAAGCGGGCTTGGTGCTGGAAGGCTGGGAGGTCAAGTCCCTGCGCGAAGGCAAGGTGCAGCTGACGGATGGCTATGTGGTGATTCGCAACAAAGAGTTGTTTTTGATCGGTTTGCAGATCAATCCGCTCAACACTGCGTCCACCCACATCAGCCCGGACAAAGTACGCACCAAAAAACTGCTGATGCACAAGGCCGAGATTGAGCGCCTGATCGGCAAAGTTGAGCAAAAAGGCTACACCCTGGTGCCCATCAACCTGCATTGGAAAACCGGAAAAATCAAATGCGAAATTGCCTTGGCCAAAGGCAAAGCCGAACACGACAAGCGCGACACCATCAAAGACCGTGAGGGCAAACGCGAGGTCGAGCGCGCTATGAAAAGCAAGCACCGCTGACGCAGGCCTGCTGGCACATCAGGCACCTAACAATGTTAGGTCAGGTCACGCAGCGGGTGCGCTGTGGCAGGCCACGGGCTCTTGAAAAAGGGCGCGACCATTTCTGGCGTCACATCTTCCACCCGGGCAGGGTTCCAGCGCGGCTGGTGGTCTTTGTCCACCGCCAAGGCGCGTATGCCCTCCACCGTCTCGCTGGCCGCACCGCTGCGTCCCAGGTGCGCGGTGTAGAAGCAGTGGCGCACCATGTCGCGTTCCATGCGCAAATCGTCGGCCAGGCCCATGGTGCGGGCGCGCCGTACCTGCTCCAGCACCACATGCAGCATCAGCGGCGAGCGGTGGCGCAAGGTGGACGCGGTTTGCTGGCTCCAGGCGTCCGGAGTGGCTTCGAGTGCCGCCACGATGGCCGCAGCACTGGGCAGTGAAAACACCCGCTCAATGTGCTCGCGCTCGAGTCCGCTGGGCGCGGAAGGCGGTACCGTGAATTCTTTGACCCAAGCCTGCAGTGCGTCCAGACTGTTGACCCCGCCCAGTCCCGCCCATGACGATTCCAGGGCAGTGGCGTCCAAACAATAGTCTGCCAAGCCCAGTTCCATTGCAGCCGCAGCACCGAGCACCGCGCCCGTGAGCGCCAACCATTCCCCGGTGCGACCCGGACAACGGCTTAGGAAATAGCCGCCGCCCACGTCCGGAAACAGACCGATGTGGGTCTCAGGCATGGCCATTTTGGTGTTGTCGGTGACCAGGCGGTAGCGCGTACCCTGGCTGATGCCCATGCCGCCGCCCATGACGATGCCGTCCATGAAGGCAACATAGGGCTTGGGGTAGCGATGAATCAGGTGGTTGAGCGCGTACTCTTCGGTGAAAAAGTCTTCCAGCGACGGGTCGCCACCCAGGGCTGCCTGGTGGAAGTAGCGGATGTCGCCACCCGCGCAAAAACCACCAAAATTGCCCTGCTTGCTGGTGCCCCGGATGGCCACAGCGACGATGGCGTCATTGCGCTCCCAGGCCAGCAGCACCTGTGTAAGCCCACGCACCATGTCCAAATTCAAGGCGTTCAAGGCCTTGGGACGGTTCAGGGTGATGAAGCCCACCCGGCCCCGCACCTCGGTTAGCAAAAACTCTGACATGGCTGTTCCCTGTGCGTTGCGGCGCTGCGCGCCGCAACCCGTTTAACGTCCTGCGCGTTTGCGCTCGCTCTCGCTGAGGTAGCGCTTGCGCAGGCGAATCGACTTCGGTGTGATTTCGACCAACTCGTCGTCCTCAATGAATTCGACACCGTACTCCAGCGTGCATTCAATGGGCGGCGTGATCTTGGTCGCGTCTTCCTTGCCGCTGACCCGGAAGTTGGTCAGCTGCTTGGTGCGTGTGGCGTTCACCACCAGGTCGTTGTCACGGCTGTGGATACCCACAATCATGCCTTCGTACACCGGGTCATTGGGCTTGACGAACATGCGTCCGCGGTCGTCCAACTTGCCCAGGGCGTAGGTGAAAATTTCTCCGGCGTCCATGGAAATCAGCACGCCGTTCTTGCGGCCGCCGATGTCGCCCTTGTGGGCTTCGTAGCGGTCGAAAATATTGGAGATCAGGCCGGAACCACGGGTCAGGTTCAAGAACTCGTTGGTGAAGCCGATCAATCCACGCGCAGGAATGCGGTATTCCAAACGGACGCGGCCACGGCCGTCCGGCTCCATGTTCACCAGCTCGCCTTTGCGCTCGCCCAGGGCTTGCATCACGCCGCC
>CANBQX010000019.1 GCA_947371775.1 Comamonadaceae bacterium | reverse complement strand
CGCTGTTTTTGGCGGCGTATGGCTTGTTGGCCGCGCGGCGGGCTTTCGGCGCTGAGGCCTTGCAGGCGGCCGATGGCGGGGCGCTCAGTGTGGGCGCGGCGCTGGCGAGCTGCTTTGCGTTCACGTTTTTGAACCCCCACGTCTACCTGGACACGGTGGTGCTGCTGGGCTCGATTGCCAGCCAGCACGGCGAAGCCCGTTGGGTGTTTGGCACCGGCGCCGCAATAGCCAGCCTGACTTGGTTTGTGGCGCTGGGCTTTGGCGCCCGTTTGCTGCAACCGGTGTTTGCACGCCCGCTGGCCTGGCGCGTGCTGGACGCGCTGATTGCGCTGACCATGGGGGCGCTGGCGCTGATGGTATGGTTTGGCGCGTCTAGCCCCTCAACACCGACCTGAAAGACCTGCTGATGCTGCTGAAGATCTTGCACTTTGTGTACCCCGTGCGCTACCTGGCATTCACCCTCTGTGTGCTTGGCTTGTTGCTCAGCCTGTTCCAGTGGGGGCAGGGCGGCCACGTGCTGCCTGTGTTTATTTTTGGCTACCTCACGGGCACGGGCGTGCACGACGTGCTGCAGGCCAAGCGCTCGATTCTGCGCAACTACCCCGTGATTGGGCACCTGCGCTTCATGCTGGAATTCATCCGGCCCGAGATTCGCCAGTACTTTATTGAGAACGACACGGAAGCCGCACCCTTCTCGCGTGCGCAGCGCTCGCTGGTCTACCAGCGCGCCAAGGGCGACTCCGACAAACACCCGTTTGGCTCCCAGATGGATGCCTATTCCAACGGCTACGAGTGGATGACGCATTCGGTGGCGCCCAGCACCGTGGCCAGCCACGACTTTCGCATCACCATTGGGCCCGACACCGCGCAGCCTTACCGCGCCAGCGTGTTCAACATTTCTGCCATGAGCTTTGGTGCGCTCAGCGCCAACGCGATTCAGGCGCTCAACGCAGGTGCCAAGCGCGGCGGCTTTGCGCATGACACGGGCGAGGGCTCGATCTCGGTGCACCACCGCAAGCACGGCGGCGATTTGATTTGGGAGGTGGCCTCGGGCTACTTTGGCTGCCGCAATGACGACGGCACCTTCAACGCCGACAAGTTCCAGGCCAATGCGCGCGACCCGCAGGTCAAGCTGATTGAAATCAAGCTCAGCCAGGGCGCCAAACCCGGCCACGGTGGCGTGCTGCCCGGCCCCAAGGTCACCGCCGAAATTGCCCAGGCGCGCGGCGTGCCCATGGGCGTGGACTGCGTGTCGCCCGCGGCCCACAGCGCGTTCAGCACGCCGGTGGAGTTGATGCATTTCATTGCGCGATTGCGCGAACTCTCAGGCGGCAAGCCCACGGGCTTCAAGCTGTGCATCGGCCACCCCTGGGAGTGGTTTGCCATGGTCAAGGCCATGCTGCAAACCGGCATCACGCCCGACTTTATTGTGGTGGACGGCACCGAGGGTGGCACCGGTGCGGCACCGCTGGAATTCATTGACCACGTGGGCTCGCCACTGCAAGAAGGCCTGATGCTGGTGCACAACACGCTGCGCGGTGCGGGCTTGCGCGATCGCATCAAGATCGGGTGTGCGGGCAAGGTGGTGAGCGCCTTTGACGTGGCCCGCCTGATGGCGCTGGGGGCCGACTGGTGCAACAGCGCACGCGGCTTTATGTTCGCGCTGGGCTGCCTGCAGGCGCAAACCTGCCACACCGGCAGCTGCCCCACCGGTGTGGCCACGCAAGACCCCTTGCGCCAACAAGCGTTGGTGGTGCCGGACAAAGCCGAACGGGTCTACCACTTCCACCAGCAAACCCTGCATGCGCTCAAAGAGCTGGTGCAAGCGGCCGGTGTGCAACACCCCAAGGACATCACCGCTCACCACATCGTGCGCCGCACCGGTGACCACACCGTGGCCAGCCTGGCACAGGCATTGTTGAACGAGATTCCGGAAGGCAGTTTGCTGGGTGGCAGCTTGGACGAGCTGCCTCTGCTGTACCGCCGCCACTGGGACCATGTGCGGGCAGAGAGTTTCGCGCTGGTTTAAGGCGCTCAGCGCGTCCGTGGAGCGCGTAGGCTCGGTTTACGCCAGGTTCTGCGCGCGGATTTTTTTGACCAGGGCGGTAGTCGAGTAACCCGAGACAAAGGGCAGCGCCAGCGCATGGCCACCCCAGGATTCAACCAGCGCAGTCTCGGGCAACACGGCCATGTCGTAGTCGCCGCCTTTGACCAGGATGTCGGGGCGGATTTCCGCAATCAGCGCTTGCGGTGTGTCTTCATCAAACCAGGTGACCAGGCCCACGGCCTCTTGCGCCGCCATGACCACCGCGCGGTCCGCCTCGCCATTGAGCGGCCGGTCATCGCCTTTGCCCAAGCGGCGCACCGAGGCGTCGGTGTTGAGCGCCACGATCAGGCTGCCGCCCAGAGCACGGGCCTGTGCCAGATACAGCACGTGGCCGCGGTGCAGCACGTCGAACACACCGTTGGTAAACACCCAGGGGCGGGGCAGCAGGGCCAGAGCGGCGGGCAGGTCGTTGCGCTGGCAGATCTTGTTCAGCAGCGCAGGTGCCGGATAGGCCGCGCTCATGCCTGGGCAGCGGGTGCAGCCACCGCCAGTGAAGCGGCCAACTCGCGTGCGAGCTCTTTGCGGTATTTGTTGAGCTCTTGCACGGTGGCAAAGCTGCGCTCCAGCAAAAGGCTCATGTTGTGCAAGATGCGCTCCACCACCTTGGTTTCCCACAGGTCGTCAAACTTGATTTGCTGGTCCAGCCAGTGCTCCAGCCACTGCGGGTTGGGCAGGCGGCTTTGGATGGTGTCGTTGGGGAAAAGCGCTTTGTTCACGTGCAAATTGGTCGGGTGCAAGGCCTGCGCGGTGCGCCGGGCACTGGCCATGAGCACACCCACTTTGGCAAACGCGCTTTTGGCCTCCAGACCCACGTTTTGGATCGCGCGCTTCATGTATTTCAAGTAAGCGCCGCCGTGGCGGGCCTCGTCCTGGCTCAGGCGCGTGTAAATCGACTTGATCACCGGCTCGGTATGCCACTCGCTGGCGCGGCGGTACCAGTGGTTGAGGCGGATTTCGCCGCAAAAGTGCAACATCAGCGTCTCAAGCGCCGGCGCCGGGTCAAAGGTGAAGCGCACCTTGTGCAGCTCTTCTTCGGTGGGCACCATCTCGGGGCGAAAGCGGCGCAGGTACTCCATGAGCACCAGGGCGTGTTTTTGCTCTTCAAAAAACCAAATCGACATGAAGGCCGAAAAGTCGCTGTCGCCCTGGTTGTCGCGCAAAAACATTTCGGTGGCGGGCAGGGCCGACCACTCGGTAATCGCGTTCATTTTGATGGTTGTGGCCTGCTCGTCGGTCAGCAAGCTGGGGTCAAAGCTGTCCCAGGGAATATCGCGCTCCATGTCCCAGCGCACGGCTTCAAGCTGACGGAAGAGTTCGGGATAAAGCATGTCGGTCCTTCGAGTTGCTTTGATTTTAGGGCGGGGCCATGACAACCGTGTGCAGATCTATGACGACTGCTTTGCGCTGCAACAGCAAAACCGCAAATGACAAAAAATTACCGTGTAGTCGCGGAATTACCGTATAGTAACCAGATTATGGCAAATTCCTTATGAAAGTCGCAATTATTGGTTCCGGCATCGCCGGCTTGTCGGCCGCACTGCGCCTGCAGCCGCATGCGGCGGTGACGCTGTTCGAGTCTGGCAGCTACTTTGGCGGCCACACGCACACCGTAGACATCACCTTGGACACAGCCCAAGGCCCGCGCAGCCATGGGGTGGACACGGGCTTTTTGGTGTTCAACGAGCGCACCTACCCCCAACTCATTGCACTGTTTGCAGAACTCGGGGTAGACACCGCCCCCTCGGACATGTCCTTCTCGGTGCAAGTGCCCGCAAGCAAGCAACACCAGCACCTGGAGTGGAGCGGCACCTCGCTCAACGCGGTATTCAGCCAGCGGCGCAATCTGGTTAACCCCCGCTTTTGGCGCATGCTGCGCGACGTGGTGCGGTTCAACCGCTTGGCCACCGCCATTGCGCTGCGCAATGCCGAGGGCGAGCTGATGCAGCCACTGCGCGAGTTTCTTCAAATGCACCAGTTCTCGGCTGAGTTCTCAAATTGGTATTTCCTGCCCATGCTGGGCTGCATCTGGAGCTGCCCGACCGCGCAGATGTTGGAGTTTCCGGTAGCGACCATGATCCGGTTTTGCCACAACCACGGCCTGATCCAACTCAGCAACCGTCCGCAGTGGCACACCGTCGCGGGGGGCGCACGCCACTATGTGGACAAAATCGTGGCCCGCATCGCGGACAAACGCCTGAACTGCCCGGTGCAGCAGATCCGCCGCGATGCCGATGGCGTCTTGATTACCAGCGCCGGGCAGACCGAGCGCTTTGACAAGGTCGTCATCGCCACCCACAGCGACCAAGCGCTGGCATTGCTGGGCGACGCCAGTACGCAAGAGCGTGCCACCTTGGGCGCGATTGGCTACCAGGCCAACCGCGCCGTACTGCATACCGACGCCTCGGTCTTGCCACAGCAACGGCGCGCCTGGGCCGCGTGGAACTACGAGCGCGCATCTATTGCCGATGGCGGCGCCGACAGCCAACGCGTGTGCCTGCACTACTTGCTCAACCTGCTGCAGCCCCTGCCCTTCGCCCAACCGGTGGTGGTGTCGCTCAACCCTTTGCACGAGATGGACCCCCAGACCGTGCACGGTACTTTTGATTACGCCCACCCGGTGTTTGACCTGGCGGCTATTCGTGCGCAGGCCGAGGTGCCGCAGTTGCAAGGTGTGCAACACAGCTATTTTTGCGGCGCATGGACCGGCTACGGCTTTCACGAAGACGGGCTCAAGTCGGGCTTGGATGTGGCTGCGCGCTTGCGCCCCTTGCTGGGCTGATGGGCATGCCTACCGCAGCGGCGCCTTCACCCGCCCAGGCCATGATCGGCTTTGGGCAGGTGCGCCACACACGGCTGCGCCCGGCGCGCAATGTGTTTGCCTATTCCACGTATTTCTTGATGCTGCCCATGCGCAGCCTGCAAGCAGCGCACGCCGCGCCATCTGCATTGGTGCGCAACCGCTTTGCGCTGCTGAGCTTTTACGACCGCGACCATGGCGACGGGCGCGGCCCGCAAGAGGGCGGCGCGTTGGCGTGGCTGGATGGTGTGCTGGCGCAAGAAGGTGTTCACGATGCGAACGGCGAAGTGTGGTTGCACTGCTACCCGCGCGTGCTGGGCTTTGCCTTCAAGCCTGTGAGTTTTTGGTACTGCCACCGCAGCGACGCCAGCCTGCGCGCCATCGTGGTCGAAGTCAACAACACCTTTGGCCAGCGCCACTGCTATCTGCTGGACCCCGCGCAGTGGGGTGCGCAGTTGCAAGCCAACAAAGTGTTTCACGTCTCGCCGTTTTGTGCGGTCGAGGGCCGCTACCGTTTTCGTTTCATGTTCGATGCAGCACGGACGCGTACCGTGGCGCGCATTGACTATGACGACGCTCAGGGCCCACTGCTGCAAACCAGCGTCAGCGGAACGCTGGAGCCCATCACGCCGCGGGCTTTGCGCCGCGCCCTGCTGGGTTACCCGCTGATGACGCTGGCCGTGGTGTGGCGCATTCATTGGCAAGCGCTGCGCTTGTGGATCAAGCGGGTGCCGTTTTTTCGCTTGCCTGCAGAGCCATCGTCTGCGGTGAGCCGCTAAGCCAATTTCAGCAACGATTTCTCCCTCTTTTTTCTTCGCGCCATGACCCGCACCTCGATCAACACCGACGCCCGCACCTCCTCCACAGCACGCATTCCGGCAGCCGCACGCACCGTACTCAAACTGTTGCAGGGCTTGCGCCATGGCAGTCTGACCTTGCATTTTCCCGATGGACAAATGCAGCGCTTTGGCGGCGAGGCGTCGCCCCACGCCACCTTGCATTTGCACAACTGGAATGCCTTTGGCGCGGCGCTCAAATCGGGTGACATCGGCTTTGCAGAGAGCTTTATTGACGGTGACTGGACCACGCCCGATCTGACCGCCCTGCTGCGCGTGCTGGTGCAAAACCGATCGGCCGTAGAGCAGGCCATATTTGGCAGCTGGTGGGGGCAACTGGCCTACCGAGTGAAGCACTGGCTCAACCGCAACACCCGCAGCAACAGCCAGAAAAACATCCACGCCCATTACGACTTGGGCAACGCTTTTTACACGCGCTGGTTGGATCCCAGCATGAACTACTCCTCTGCACTGTTTGGCGGCAATCTGGGCCAAACCCTGCAACAAGCCCAAGAGGCCAAAGTGCGCCGCGTGCTGGAACAGGCTGGCGTGCAAACCGGTGACCGCGTGTTAGAGATTGGCTGCGGCTGGGGTGCACTGGCGGAAATGGCCACCACCGGCTTTGGCGCCCATGTGACGGGCGTCACCCTGAGCACCGAGCAACTGGCCTTTGCCCAGGAGCGCATGCAGCGTTTGGGCGTGGCCGACCAAGCAGACTTGCGCTTGCAGGACTACCGCGACATTAACGATGCACCCTTTGACGCGGTGTGCTCGGTGGAAATGATTGAGGCCGTGGGCAAAGAGTACTGGCCCACCTACTTTGCCAGTGTGGCGAACTTGCTCAAGCCCGGCGGGCGGGCTTGCATCCAAAGTATCGTGATCGATGACGCACTCTATACGCGTTACATCAACTCCACTGACTTTATTCAGCAGTACATTTTTCCAGGTGGCTGTTTGCCCAGCCCCAGCGTGTTTCGCGCGCAAGCGCAAGCCGCCGGTTTGCAGGTCGAGCAAGAACACGCTTTTGGTTTTGACTATGCCGAGACGCTCAAGCGCTGGCGCGAGGCCTTCTTACAACAACGCGACGAGGTCTTGACCCTGGGCTTTGACAAACGCTTCATGCATATCTGGGAGTTTTACCTGTGTTACTGCGAGGCGGCTTTCATGGAAAAAAACATTGACGTGGTGCAGTACACCTTGCGCAAACCGGGGCCTGTGGCTTAAGGCCTATGGCCGCACATCGCCCCCCGCTGCACCCCCGCCGCGCGCTGCTGCGCATGGCCGTGCTGACGGCTATGGCGCAAGCCTTCAGCGTGCAGGCCCAGGCCCAAGCCCAAACGCAAGCGGGCGACGTTCCCCGTGAAGTCGCCCAGGCCTTGCCACAGGGCCAGGTGCAGGGCACGGGGCGCATGCGCTACCTGCTGTGGGATGTGTTTGACGCCACGCTCTGGACGCAGGCCGGCTTTCGCAGCGCGCAGTATGTGCAGCATGCCTTTGCCTTGGAGCTGCGTTACTTGCGCACGCTGTCTGCCGCCTCACTGGTCGACAGTTCTTTGCAGGAGATGCGCCGCATGGGAACGCTGGAGGCCGGTAAAGAGGCCAGCTGGACCACCGCCATGCAATCGGCCTTCGTGGACGTGCAAGCGGGTGACCGCATCACGGGGGTGCATTACCCCGGCCTAGGCGCACGCTTCTACTTCAACGGCATGCTGCGTGCCAGTGTGGATGACGCCGCATTTGCCGGGGCGTTTTTTGGCATCTGGCTCGGCCCATCCACCAGCGAGCCGCGCCTGCGCAGCGCCTTGCTCGCAGACAGCACGCTGTCCATCCGCTGAACCGCGTCCCATGAGCACCATGCACAGCGACGCCACCGTCGGCCACAGCCCGGGCGCACCCCTGTCTTTGGACTGGAGCCAGGGTCTGCGTTACGGTCTGCTGGGCCTGCCACTGGCCTTTGTGGCACTGCCCTTGTACGTGCTCTTGCCCAACTACTACGCACTGCACTTTGATGTACCACTGGCGGGGCTGGGGCTGCTGCTGTTGAGCGCGCGGCTGCTGGACGCCATGACCGACCCCTTGCTGGGACGCTGGGCAGACGCTTTGTTTGCGCGTTCTCCCACCCATGTGCTTGCACTGGGAGCGGCGGCCGCTTTGCTCTTGGGGCTGAGCTTCTTCGCCCTGTTTTTTCCGCCCATCACCGAACTGCCTTTTCTGTGGGCCTGGGCGGGCGCCTGCCTGGTGCTGTGCTACCTGGCCTTCAGTGCCTTGACCATCCTGCACCAGTCCTGGGGCGCCCTGCTGGGTGGCGATGCCCTTGGGCGCAGCCGTGTGGTGGCCTTTCGGGAAGGCTTTGGCCTGGCCGGTGTGGTGCTGGCCTCGCTCAGCCCCGCAGCCTTTGGCATGCAAGCAACCACGGCCTTGCTGGGCCTGGCACTGGTGCTGGCGTGGTGGGCCTGGACTCGCGCTCCTCAACCGGCGCGGATGGCCGATGGCAACACCCCGGGGCCTGCGGATAGCGTGCTTGCGCCATGGAGCGTGCCCGCATTTCGCGCGCTGCTGTCTGTGTTCATGGTCAACGGCATTGCCACCGCCTTGCCCGCCACACTGATCTTGTTTTTTGTGCAGGACCGCCTGCAAGCGCCTCCTGCCAAGGAGGCCTGGTTTTTGGGCAGCTACTTTCTGGCGGCGGCACTGGCTTTGGCACCCTGGCTTCGCATCGTTAAACGCTGGGGGCTGGAGCGGGCGTGGTTGGCTGGCATGGTCTTGTCGGTCGCGGTGTTTGCGTTTGCCGCGCAATTGAGCACCGGGGAGACCACTGCATTTTTAGCGGTCTGCGTGCTCTCCGGCATGGCCATGGCCGCCGACCTGGCTTTGCCGGGCGCCTTGCTGGCCGGTGTGATTGCCCAGCGCCATGACACGGCCAGTGGACGCTTTATTGGCTGGTGGAACCTGGCCACCAAACTCAACCTGGCGCTGGCTGCGGGCTTGGCCTTGCCACTGCTGTCGGCGTTTGGCTACGCACCGGGCAGCCGCAGTGCGCAAGGGCTGCAGGCCCTGACCTGGGCCTACTGCCTGGTGCCCTGCGCGCTCAAATTGGTCGCGGCAGGCCTGCTGTATTTTTTACTCCTTCGAAAGTCACCATGAAACGACGTTTTCTCCTTGGCGGTGCGGCCAGCGCACTGGGTGCTGCCACGCTGGGCAGCCTGAGCGGCTGCGCGAGTCAAAATATTGATAGCTACAGTGCCGAAAAACCGGTGCTGGATCTGCAGCAGTATTTCAACGGCACGCTGGATGCTTATGGCGTCTTCACCGACCGCTCGGGCACGGTGGTGAAGCGCTTTAGCGTGGTCATGAATTGCAGCTGGAAGGACGGCCAGGGTGTGCTCGACGAAGACTTCGTCTACTCCGACGGCAGCACGCAAAAGCGCGTTTGGCGTCTGCGCGCTTTGGGCGGTGGCCGCTACACAGGCCAGGCCGACGACGTGGTCGGCCAAGCGCAAGGGCAAACGCAAGGCAATGCGTTTCACTGGAACTACACCTTGGCGCTGCCGGTGGATGGCACCGTGTACGAAGTGCAGTTTGACGACTGGATGTACCTGGTCAACGACCGGGTCATGCTCAACAAAGCCAGCATGCGCAAATTTGGCGTGTACCTGGGTGAAGTCACCTTGAGCTTTTACAAGCGTTAAACCATGGCCTGGCTCACTCCTCTCAATCCGCCACAGACCGACTGGCGTGGCAAATCGGTCTGGATCCTTGGTGCGAGCAGCGGCATCGGGCGCGCAACGGCATCCGCACTGCATGCGCAAGGTGCCCATGTCACCGTGTCGGCGCGCTCGACAGAGGCGCTGGACGCGTTTGTTCAAGCGCACCCCGGAAGCACGGCGCTGGCACTGGACTGCACCGACCGGGCGGCGGTCCATGCCTGTGCGCACGACATTCGTGCGCGCGCACTGCCGGACTGCGTTTTGTATTGCGCCGGGCATTACCAAGCGATGCGCGCCAGTGCCATGGATGTGGACGACATGCTGCGCCATGTGCAGGTGAACTTTGAAGGTGCACTCTATGTGCTTGAAGCGCTGCTGCCTGCACTGCGCGCACGGGGCAGCGGCCATGTGGCTCTGGTCAGCAGCGTGGCAGGCTACCGGGGACTGCCCAACAGCCTGGCCTATGGCCCGACCAAAGCTGCACTGACCAACCTGGCAGAGACCCTGTACCTGGACCTCAAGCCCAATGGCATTGGCGTTTCAGTGATCAACCCCGGCTTTGTGGAAACGCCGCTGACAGCGGGCAACCGCTTTGCCATGCCGGGCTTGATCACGCCGGCACAAGCGGCACAGGCCATTGTTCAGGGTTGGGCGCAGGGCCGATTTGAAATTCACTTTCCCAAACGCTTTACCTGGTGGATGAAGGCACTGCGCATCGTGCCCAATCGCTGGTACTTTTTCCTGGTCCGAAAGGCCGTTCTATGAACACTTCTATCGACACACCCTCTAAGACCATCGACGAGGTATTGGCCTATTTCGAAAACCTGTCACCGCAAAGTCTGTCGCAACTGGATCGCTACTACGCGCCGCAAGCGCGCTTCAAAGACCCCTTCAACGACGTCACCGGCCTGGCAGAAATCACCCGCATTTTTGCCCACATGTTTGTGAGTTTGGTGGAGCCGCGTTTTGTCATCACCGAGCGTGTTTGCCAGGGCATGCAGTGCTTTGTGACTTGGGAGTTCCGGTTCGAATTTCGCGGTTTTCACAAGCACCAGGAACAGGTGATTTTGGGCGCGTCGCAGCTGGTGTTCGACGCGCAAGGGCGGGTGGTGTTGCACCGCGATTACTGGGACGCGGCTGAGGAGCTCTATGAAAAACTGCCCGTGGTGGGCAGTTTGATGCGCTGGCTCAAACGCCGCGCGAATAGCTAAACCGCGCTGTACGCGGCAGCCTTTATGCGACCGGAAAAGTGTCGATGAAGCTCTGGCGCTGCGCCAATTTGTCTTGCAGCTTGGCCAGGTTGGGGTGCGCGGTGCGCCATTGCACTGCCGGAAAGCGGAAGTCCAAATAGCCCAGGGCGCAACCCGCGGCGATGTCGGACAAAGACAGGTGAATGCCCGAGCAAAATGCCTTGTCGCCCAGCGCCTTGGCCATGGCCACCAGCACCTCGTCGATCTTGCCCATTTGCCGGGCTATCCAGGCTTGGCTGCGTTCGCCTGCTGCGCGGCCTGGCCACACGGCTTCCAAGCGCGCAAGAATGGCCGCGTCCATCAAGCCATCGGCCAGCGCTTCCCAGGTCTTGACCTCGGCGCGTTCACGGCCACTGGCAGGAATCAATTTGCCCACGGGCGAGAGCGTGTCCAGATACTCGACGATCACTCGGGAATCAAACAGCGCCTCACCGCCCTCCATCACCAGACAAGGGACCTTGCCTAAGGGGTTGGATTGCGAGATCGTGGTGTCAGCGGCCCACACGTCTTCGGTGATGAAATCGTAATCCAGCTTTTTCTCAGCCATCACCACCCGCACTTTGCGTACGTAGGGGCTGGAGTTTGAACCAATCAGTTTCATGCTTTTGTGTTTGCGGCTGTCATCGCTGCATTCTATACAGACACACGTGCCTACAATCTCACCATGAATTCATCACCTATTTCTGCGATTTCCCCTTTGGATGGGCGTTATGCCAGCAAGCTGTCCACTCTGAGCCCCTTGATGAGCGAGCTGGGCTATATGCACCGGCGTGTGCAAGTGGAAGTGGCCTGGTTTATCGCGCTCAGCGACGCAGGTTTTGAAGAGTTCAAACCTTTGAGTCCCGGCGCGCGCACCTACCTCTTGTCACTGGCTAAAAACTTTTCGGTGGCCGATGGCGAAGCCATCAAGGCCATTGAGAAAACCACCAACCATGACGTCAAGGCCGTCGAGTACTGGTTGAAGTCCAAATTTGAAGCGCGCCCCGAACTGCAAAAGGCCAGTGAATTCGTTCACTTTGCCTGCACCAGCGAAGACATCAACAACACCAGCCATGCGCTGCAATTGCGCGCAGCGCGTGACCTCGTGGTGTTGCCGCAGTTAGACCGCCTGGTGCTCAAACTGCGTGACATGGCGCATGCCTTTGCCGACGTGCCCATGCTCAGCCGCACCCATGGCCAAACCGCCAGCCCCACGACAGTGGGCAAAGAAATTGCGAATGTGGTGGTGCGCTTGCAGGCAGCGTGCGAACGCATTGCCAGCGTCAAAATTTTGGGCAAGATGAACGGCGCGGTGGGCAACTACAACGCACACCTCTCGGCCTGGCCAGATTTCGACTGGGAAGCATTCAGCCGAAAAGTGATTGAGACGCCAGAGCCCTTGGGCCTGGGTCTTCACTTTCAGCCCTACAGCATCCAGATCGAGCCGCACGATTACATGGCAGAACTGTTTGACGCAGTGGCCCGCACCAACACCATCCTGATCGACTGGTCGCGCGACGTGTGGGGCTATGTGTCTTTGGGCTACTTCAAGCAAAAGCTGCGCGATGGCGAAGTGGGCTCCAGCACCATGCCGCACAAGGTGAACCCGATTGATTTTGAAAACGCCGAGGGCAACCTCGGTCTGGCCAACGCGCTGCTGCGTCACTTGAGCGAAAAGCTGCCCATCAGCCGCTGGCAGCGCGACCTCACCGACTCCACCGTGTTGCGCAACATGGGCGTGGCATTGGGCTATGCAGTGCTGGCCTACCAGTCTTTGCAAACCGGCTTGGGCAAACTCGAACTCAACGAAGCGGCTATTGCCAAAGACCTGGACGCTTCCTGGGAAGTGCTGGCCGAGCCGATTCAAACAGTGATGCGCCGCTTTGGACTGCCCCAACCCTATGAGCAGCTCAAAAAGTTCACGCGTGGCGAAGCCATGACGCGCGAGTTGATGCAGGGCTTTATTGCAGCGCTTGCGATTCCAGAAGAAGAAAAGCAGCGCCTCTTGGCCATGACGCCCGCAAGCTACACCGGCAAGGCCGCAGAGCTGGCCCGCCGGGTCTAGTCAGCGGCTTCGCCGTCAGGCGTCGCTTTGAGTGCCAGCGCCCGCTGGTACAAGTCATTGCGCGGCTCACCGCTGATGTCTGCGGCGAGCTTGACGGCGGTCTTGAGGGGCAGTTGCGCCAATAAGAGTTTGAGCACACGGTCGTCCTGAACCGTCTCTGCCTCCTGCTCCAAGGGGTGCAGCACCAGCACAAACTCCCCGCGCAAGCGATTGGCGTCTTGCGCCAGCCAAGCGACCAAACCCTCGGCGGGCACGGTGGCGATTTCTTCAAACTGCTTTGTCAGCTCACGCCCCAGCGTCACCTTGCGAGCACCCAGCACGTTCAAAGCCAGGGCCATGGCTTCAATGCGGTGCGGCGCTTCCAACAAGACCGTTGCCATGGGCTGCGCGGCCAGCAGCTGCACCGCGTGCGCGCGCTCTGTGGCCTTGGTTGGCAGAAATCCGGCAAACACAAAGCCACTGCTGCCAGCGCCGTCGGGTGCCACCCCGGCCGCACTGAGCAGGGTCGTCACACTGCTGGCGCCGGGCAATGGCACGACCCGCAATCCCTGGACGCGCACCTGCGCCACCAAGCGGGCACCCGGGTCGCTGACGCCCGGTGTGCCCGCGTCACTCACATAGGCCACGCGCAGTCCGCTGTGCAAAAGCTCCACCACGGTGTGGGCCGCTTGCGCTTCGTTGTGCTGGTGCACGGCCAGCAGTTGGGAGCTTGCTTTGTCGATGCCGTAGGCCCGCAGCAGCGCCTGGGTGTGGCGTGTGTCTTCGCAGGCGATGCGGTCGGCCAAGGCCAGCACGTGCAGAGCGCGCAGGCTGATATCGGCCAAATTACCGATGGGTGTGGCCACCACATACAGAGCGCCTTGCGGATAATGCTGCGAACCAGCAGCCTCCAGGGCCGCAGCCAGGGCAGAGGAAAAAGAGGCACTCACCAATGGGTTTCCTTCCAAACATCACCAAACAGGCCAGCACCAAAAAAATCGGTGACGCCGCCGAGGACGAAGCCCTGCTGTTTTTGCAACAGCAAGGGCTGCGCCTGGTATGCCGCAATTATCGAACGCCCGGACGCGGTGGTGGCGAAATTGACCTGATCGTTCGTGACCGCGACGGCACTCTGGTGTTTGTAGAGGTGCGCAGGCGCAAGTCCAGCAGCCATGGCGGCGCTGCGGCCAGCGTGGGGCGGACCAAACAAGCGCGCATTGTGTTGGCGGCCCGGCATTACCTGCTGAGGGTGCGCACGCTGCCGCCGTGTCGCTTTGATGTGATTGAAGTCACCCTCGAAGGCTGCCATTGGCTGCCTGCCGCCTTTGATGCGCAGTAGGCAGGTGCTGACGTGCAAGGGTTTCACAGTGGCGCGGTATCATTGCCGCCATGATTGAACAACGAATTGAGCAGCATTTCATCGACAGCGCAGACCTGAAATACCAGGCCGCGCAGGTCTTGAGCAAGCCGATTGCGCAGGCGATTCAGGCCATTCTGGCCAGCGTCACCAGCGACGGCAAGGTGCTGGCCTGTGGCAACGGCGGCTCTGCCGCAGACGCGCAGCACTTCGCAGCGGAATTTGTCGGGCGTTTTGAGCGCGAGCGCCCGGAGCTGGGTGCCATCGCCCTGACGACGGACACCTCCATCATCACTGCCATTGCCAACGACTACGACTTCAACGTGATCTTCTCGCGCCAGGTGCGGGCACTGGGTCAAAGCGGCGACGTATTGCTGGCCATTACGACCAGCGGCAACTCGGCCAATGTGCTGGCTGCGGTGCAGGCTGCGCATGAGCGCGACATGGTGGTCGTGGCCCTCACGGGTCGCGGTGGCGGCAAAATGAACCAAGCGCTGCGCGACACCGACATCCACATTTGCGTGCCGCATGAGCGCACCGCACGCATACAGGAAGTTCACCTTTTAACCCTCCACTGCATTTGCGATGGCGTTGATGCCCAACTGATGGGCGACCAGGAAAATTCATGATGAAAAACACGGTGAACTCCCCTTCCCACACAGGCCTTTGGGGTGCTATGCGCCCTGTCGCATTGGGCACGGTGCTCTTAGGCAGTGTGCTGACTTTGAGTGGCTGCTTTCCGCTGGCAGCCGGTGGTGCGCTGATGACAGGCATCGTGGCGTCCGATCGCCGCAGCTCGGGCACCCAGCTCGAAGACAAAAACATTGAACTCAAGGCGGGCGGTCAGATTCGCCAGAATATCGGCGAACGTGGGCACATCAGCGTCAACAGCTACAACCGCCAGGTGCTCATCACCGGTGAAGTGCCCAGCGCACAAGACAAAGCATTGGCTGAAAAGTTGGTCAAGGATGTGGAAAATGTCAGTACCGTGCTCAATGAGCTCGACGTCATGGGCAACTCCAGCTTCAGCGAGCGCTCCAGCGACCTCATTACCAACGGCCGCGTCACGGCAGCGATCTTTGACGCCAAAGACTTGACGACCAACGCCTTCAAAATTGTCACCGAGCGCGGCGTGGTTTATGTCATGGGCCGCGTGACAGCACGCGAAGCCAAACGTGTAACCGACGTGGTGACGGGTGTTTCCGGTGTGAAAAAGATGGTGCGGGTGCTCGACATCATCAGCGAGGAAGAACTCGCCCGCATCGCACCACCCATAACGCAAAAATAAGCCGTGTTGCGGCGGTGGCACAGCCCCGCCGCCCTTGCCACCTTTTGCTTATTTCAAGCGCTTGATCAAGCTGGAGGTGTCCCAGCGCCGACCGCCCATCTGCTGGACGTCGGCATAAAACTGGTCCACCAGCGCCGTCACCGGCACGCGGGCACCGTTGCGCTTGGCTTCTTCGAGCACCAGACCTAAGTCTTTGCGCATCCAGTCCACGGCAAAACCGAAATCAAACTTGTCGGCCACCATGGTTTTGCCACGGTTGTCCATTTGCCAGCTTTGCGCTGCGCCCTTGCCAATGACGTCGAGCACCTGGTTCATGTCCAGGCCCGCATGCTGACCAAAGGCGACCGCTTCGCTCAAACCCTGCACCAGCCCTGCAATCGCGATCTGGTTCACCATCTTGGCCAACTGGCCGGCGCCGCTGTCACCCAACAAAGTGAATGCGCGTGAAAACGCCATGCCCGTGGCCTGCACGGCATCAAAGGCAGCAGTATCGCCACCGCACATGACGGTCAACATCCCGTTTTGGGCACCGGCCTGACCGCCGCTGACGGGGGCGTCGACAAACTGCAGGCCCAAGGTGCGCGCAGCGGCATTCAGCTCGCGCGCCACGGTGGCAGAAGCCGTGGTGTGGTCCACGAACACAGCACCCTCGCGCATGCCAGCAAAGGCCCCGTTGGCGCCCAGTGTTACCGAACGCAAATCGTCGTCGTTGCCGACGCAGCAAAACACGATGTCGGCTTGCAATGCTGCTTCGCGGGGGGTGGCTGCATGCGCATGGGCGGAACCAAACTCAGCAACCCAGGCTTGGGATTTGGCTGCCGTGCGGTTGTAAACCGTCACCTGGTGGCCAGCACGTGCCAAATGGCCGGCCATGGGATACCCCATGACGCCCAGGCCCAGAAAGGCGACCTTTTGCGGTGCACTGGGCGTATAGGTCTTGGCGTTGACAGAAGAAGCGTGGGTCATAAAGTTGGGTTCGCTGTGGCTATTAAATAAGTTCGAGATGTTCCGTGCCTGAACTCAGGTCGGTTTCACGGGTGTCTTTGCTGTGCAGCTTGATTTCTAAGCGCAGGTCATTGATGGAGTCGGCGTTGCGCAATGCATCTTGGTAGCTGATGGTACGCGACTCGTACAAATCAAAGAGCGCTTGGTCAAAGGTCTGCATGCCCATCTCACGGCTCTTTCGCATGACATCTTTGACTTCGGGCACTTCACCTTTTCGCACCAGGTCCGCCACGGTGGAGGAATTCAACAGTATTTCAACCGCCGACGCGCGTCCTTTGCCACTGGCCTGGGGCACCAGGCGCTGCGAAATAATGGCGCGCATGTTCAGCGACAAATCCATCAGCAGCTGCGGCCGGCGCTCGTTGGGCAAAAAGTTGATGATGCGGTCCAATGCCTGGTTGGCGCTATTGGCGTGCAATGTAGCGATGCACAAGTGCCCGGTTTCGGCAAAGGCAATCGCCAGCTCCATCGATTCGCTATCGCGCAATTCGCCCATGACGATCACGTCGGGCGCCTGGCGCAGGGTGTTCTTCAGCGCCGAGTCCCAGCTGTCGGTATCAAGACCGACCTCACGCTGGGTCACGATGCAGTTCTTGTGAGGATGAACAAACTCCACGGGGTCTTCGACGGTGATGATGTGACCAAAGGACTTCTCGTTGCGCCAGTCCACCATGGCGGCAAGCGCTGTGGATTTGCCCGAGCCGCTGGCGCCGGCCAACACCACCAAACCCCGGCTGTACAGTGCCACGTCTTTCAGGATGCGGGGCAAGCCCAGACCGTCGATCGTGGGCGGTGTGGTGGGGATCACCCGCAGCACCATGCCCACTTTGCCCAATTGCACAAAAGCATTGACACGAAAACGTCCCAGGCCTGTGGGTGAAATTGCAAAATTGCTTTCCTTGGTGCGCTCAAAATCTGCCGCCTGGCGGTCGTTCATCAAAGCCCGCACCAGCAATACGGTGTGGTCAGCCTTCAAGGTTTGGGCCGAGGCGCGGGTCATCACGCCATCGATCTTCATGGCAGGCGGAAAGTCGGCGGTGACAAACAAATCACTGCCGTTTTTCGTCACCATGAGCTTGAGCAAATCCGATATCAATTGGGAGGCTTGGTCGCGGGTCATGTGCGTATTCCTTGGAGTGCAGTTGCAGGCGTCTTAGCCAGGGAAGTTCTCTGGCACTTTGGCTTTGCTGCGTGCTTCGGACGGATGGATGCGTTTGGCGCGCACCAGATCTGACAAAGACTGGTCCAAAGTCTGCATGCCCACGCTGTTGCCGGTTTGGATGGCCGAATAGATTTGGGCGATTTTGGACTCGCGAATCAGATTGCGAACCGCGTTGGTTCCCAGCAGTATCTCGTGCGCTGCAATCCGGCTGTCGCCTTCCACCGTTTTGCACAAGGTTTGCGAAATGACGGCCTGCAGCGACTCGGACAGCATGGCGCGCAGCATTTCTTTTTCGTCGCCAGGAAAGACGTCGATGATCCGGTCCATGGTTTTGGCGGCACTTGAGGTGTGCAGCGTGCCAAACACCAAATGCCCGGTCTCGGCAGCCGTCATGGCCAGGCGGATGGTCTCCAGATCGCGCAACTCACCCACCAGAATCACGTCCGGGTCCTCACGCAAGGCCGAACGCAGGGCTTGAGAGAAGCCGTGGGTGTGGGGCCCCACTTCGCGCTGGTTAATCACGCAGTTCTTGGAGACGTGCACAAACTCCACCGGATCTTCGATGGTAAGAATGTGGCCGCTGTGGTATTCGTTAAGGTGGTTGACCATGGCGGCCAAGGTCGTGGACTTGCCTGAGCCCGTGGGCCCGGTCACCAACACCAGACCCCGCGGTTTGAGCGCGAGTTCGGCAAACAAGGCGGGGGCACCCAGTTCGACCAGATTCAAAATTTTGCTGGGAATGGCACGAAACACTGCACCCGCGCCACGCAATTGGTTGAATGCGTTCACGCGAAAGCGTGACAGCCCTTCCAGCTCAAAGGAAAAGTCAATTTCCAACTCCTCCTCGTAACGCTTGCGCTGGGCATCCGTCATCACGTCGTAGACCATGGAATGGACTTCTTTGTGCGAAAGCGGCGGCAAATTTAGGCGCCGGATGTCGCCATGGATGCGCAGCATGGGTGGCAGGCCCGCGGACAGATGCAAGTCCGAGGCCTTGCTTTTCACACTAAACGCCAACAGTTGTGCAATGTCCACAAAAAACTCCTTGGGGTCGGCGGGCGCCGGAATCAGTCGGCCTCATGCTTTGTTACCCTAAGCGACAATTATCGCAATGATTACCATGACCATTGAAACTGCCCTGCAAACGGTGAACTCACGCATTGACGCGGCCTGCCATACGGCTGGGCGCGCGCGCCACTCGGTGCAGCTTTTGGCGGTTTCCAAGACCTTTTCTGCTGCAGCCGTCGCGCAGGCTGCCGCCCTGGGGCAGAAGGACTTTGGTGAAAACTACATCCAAGAAGGTGTTGAAAAAATCACTGCTTTGGCGGCCCTGGGACTCACCTGGCATTGCATCGGACCGGTACAGGGCAACAAAACCCGCCTGGTGGCGGAGCATTTCGATTGGGTGCACAGCGTAGACCGCCTCAAAATTGCACAGCGCCTGAGCGACCAGCGCCCGGCAGGATTGGCGCCACTGAACGTGTGCATTCAGGTCAACATCGACGGCGGGGCGGGCAAAGCTGGCGTCCCACCGACGGAGGCACTGGCGCTGGCGCAGGCCGTGGCAGGCCTGCCCCATCTGCGCTTGCGCGGCCTGATGACGATTCCGGAACCCGCGCCGGACTTTGCGGCGGCGTTGGCGGTCCACCAGGCAGCCAAAGCGCTGTTTGACGATATGTGCGCCAGCGGTCTGGATCTTGACACCTTGTCCATGGGCATGAGTGCAGACCTGGAAGCTGCCGTCCAGGCCGGCAGCACCCTGGTGCGCGTGGGTTCAGCGATTTTCGGCGGCCGCGCCTAACCTGCCAGGGGCAGGCGGGTGGTGTTTTTGACCTCTTCCATCACCGGGTAGGTGCGGGTTTCGCGCACGCCGGGGAGCTGCCACAGCACCGTGCCCGCAAATTCGCGGTAGGCGCCCATGTCCGCCATGCGGGTTTTGAGCAGGTAGTCAAAGCCACCCGCCACCATGTGGCACTCCATGATTTCGGGACGCACCTGAACGGCCGCCTTGAAGGCCTCAAACACATTGGGGGTGGTGCGGTCCAACAGCACTTCCACAAACACCATCAGCCCGGCGCCCAGCTTGAGCGGGTTCAAGTGCGCCTCGTAGCCCAGCAGGTAACCCTCCTTGGTCAGCCGTTGCACCCGGGCCAGCACCGCCGTGGGCGACAGCGACACGGCTTCGGCCAGCTTGAGGTTGGAGATACGGCCGTCGGCCTGCAGCGCCCGCAGAATTTTCAAATCGGTGCGGTCTAAATCGTGGGATGTGCTTTGCATGCTGGATATTTGACTGGTTATGGTGCAAATTTTAGTGAATTATTTTCTATAAAAGGCAAGAACATAGCGCTTTCTACATCCACCAAGGACCGAGTTCTGCCATGACCGTGATGCAACGCCTGCCCCAGCCCTACCGACCCGAATCCGACATCGTGGCCGACCGCCTGCAAGCCCTGGAAAGCGCCTTGGATTGGGCCGCTGCGGCGCGGGTAGCCGCCCCCTGGGTGCAGGCCGTGCGCGACAACCCACCGCCGTTTTGGGCCATGGAGAGCCTGCTCAAGGAATACCCGATCTCCAGCGCCGAAGGGCTGGCCTTGATGCGCCTGGCCGAGGCGCTGCTGCGGGTGCCCGACATGGACACCGCCATTGCGTTGACCGCAGACCAGCTCGGTCGCGCCGACTTTGCCGACAGTGGCAACCAACTGCTCTCGCGCATTTCCAGCGCGGCCATTGCCTTGTCCAAACACTTTCTGCCGCAAGACGCTGCACCCGGTCTGATGGGCAAGCTCGGCGCCAAAACCGTGGTCGCTGCCACGCTGCGTGCGGTGCAGCTGCTGGGGCGGCAGTTTGTGCTGGGGCAAACCATGGCGGAGGCTCTGAAAGAAGCCCAAAGCGCGCGCAATGGCAGCGCGGGCGGGCTGACGTTTTCCTACGACATGCTCGGCGAAGGCGCGCGCACCGACGCCGATGCACTGCGCTATCTGCAAAGCTACAGCGACGCGATTGCCACCATGGCCCGCCACGCGGACGCCTCGGCGGGGCCCGAGCGCAAGGACGGCATCAGCATCAAACTCAGTGCCTTGCACCCGCGCTATGAAGATGCCCAAAGTCAGCGCGTGCTCACAGAGCTGGTTCCCCGCGTTTGGGGACTGTGCGAACAGGCTGCACACGCCAACATAAACCTGACCATCGATGCGGAAGAGGTGGACCGGCTGGAGCTCTCACTGCAGGTGCTGGAAATGTTGGTGGCCAAGGTGGCGGAACACCACCCCCAATGGCAAGGACTGGGGCTGGCCCTGCAGGCCTACCAAACCCGCGCGCTGGAGCTGATTGCCCACGTCACCACATTGGCACGCCAACATGGCGTGCGGCTGATGTGCCGCCTGGTCAAAGGGGCGTACTGGGACGCAGAGATCAAACGCGCCCAAGAGCTGGGCTTGCCGCACTACCCCGTATTCACCCACAAGCACCACACCGATGTGTCCTACCTGGCGTGCGCCCGCGCTTTGCTGGACGCGCCCGATGCGATCTTTCCCCAATTCGCCACCCACAACGCGGCCACCATTGCCGCAATCTTGCAACTGGCCGGGCGCGCACCGGTGCAAGGTATGGGCAAGGCCAGACTGCGCTTTGAATTGCAGCGCCTGCATGGCATGGGCGAGGGCGTGTACCGCGAAGTGCTCAAAAATCCAAACGTGGCCTGCCGCGTTTATGCCCCGGTAGGCGCACACAAAGACCTGCTGGCCTACCTGGTGCGCCGCTTGTTGGAAAACGGCGCCAACTC
>CANBQX010000018.1 GCA_947371775.1 Comamonadaceae bacterium | reverse complement strand
GCCGCGGTACAACTCGGTGTGGCCTTTTTGGCGTCCGAAGCCTTTGACTTCGGTCACCGTAATGCCCTGGACGCCAATGCTGGAGAGGGCTTCACGCACCTCGTCGAGCTTGAACGGTTTAATGATGGCCGTAACTAACTTCATGTGTTTACCTCAGCTTGTCAAAGAGTGGTTTGCAGGCACACCGGATCACTGCGCTGCCTCCCCACGGGTGTGGGAGATCAACTGACTTAGCAGAACCCGTGCCAACTGAGTCATCGAACTGCCTTCTTCCCAGCGAAAGCGTGCCTTGCAAAACTTTTAAATTCCGTTAGTATTAACTGTATAAAAACCCATAATGCACGCAAATGGTGCGTCGCAGGGTGAATGCGTGGAATGTGCGCACTATTACAGGGAGTGGTTGTATGGGGCTGTCGCTGGTTCAAAGTCGCGTGCTGCTGGGTTTGGAGGCCTTGCAGGTGACAGTGGAAGTCCATATGGCTAATGGCCTGCCCAGCTTTACGCTGGTGGGCTTGGCCGACGTGGAAGTCAAGGAGGCGCGCGAGCGGGTACGCTGCGCCATTCAAAACGCGGGCTTGGAATTCCCTCACAACAAGCGCATCACCGTCAACCTGGCTCCGGCCGACTTACCCAAAGATTCCGGTCGCCTGGACCTGCCCATTGCTTTGGGCATATTGGCGGCCAGCGGGCAAATTGATGGTGCGCGCTTGGCTGACTATGAATTTGCCGGCGAACTGTCACTCTCCGGCGCCCTGCGCCCAGTGCGCGGGGCCTTGGCCATGGCTTTGGCACTTCACACGGCCCGCGTGGACAGCCGTTTGGTGTTACCACCCTCCAGCGCCGAGGAAGCGGCACTGGTGCCTGGCGCCCAGGTTTACCGTGCTGTGCATTTGCTTGACGTGGTGCGCCAGTTTGCCCCGGAAGGTGCAGTAGCGGCTCCCGACGCCTCCCTTGGGGACGAAGGCTGGGTGCGGGTGAGCCCCACGCCTGCGCGCGAGGGCGAAGTACTGGCCGACTTGGCTGATGTCAAAGGCCAGGCGGGTGCCAAACGCGCGCTGGAGATCGCCGCAGCGGGTGGCCACAGTCTTTTGTTGGTGGGGCCGCCCGGCGCGGGCAAGTCCATGTTGGCGCAGCGCTTTGCGGGACTGCTGCCCCCCATGTCCACGGACGAGGCGCTGCAAAGTGCAGCCATCGCCAGCCTGGGCGGTCGTTTTGACATCCGCCGCTGGGGCCAGCGTCCCACGGGCAATCCCCACCACTCGGCCAGTGCGGTGGCATTGGTGGGTGGTGGCTCGCCCCCCCGACCCGGCGAAATCTCCCTCGCCCACCACGGGGTGCTGTTTTTGGACGAGCTGCCGGAGTTTCCGCGCAGCGCACTCGAAGCGCTGCGCGAGCCTCTGGAGACCGGCACCATCACCATCTCGCGCGCGGCGCGCCGTGCGGAGTTTCCGGCGCGCTTTCAGTTGATTGCTGCCATGAACCCGTGCCCCTGTGGCTATTTGGGAGCCACCACTCGGGTTTGCCGCTGCACGCCTGATCAGGTGAGTCGTTACCAGGGCAAGCTCAGCGGCCCGCTGATGGACCGTATTGATTTGCATGTCGAAGTACCCGCGCTGCCCAGCCACGAGCTGCTGGGGGCACCGGCGGGCGAAGCCACCAACGCTATCCGCGCGCGCTGCACCGAGGCACGGGAGCGCGCCAAGGCACGCCAAGGCAAAGCCAACCAGGCGCTGAATGGCGGTGACATTGACTTGCAAGTGCGCTTGGAGTCCACCGCCGCCAAGTTCTTGAACAGTGCCGCCGCGCAGCTGGGGTGGTCGGCGCGCGGCACCCACCGCACCTTGAAGATCGCGCGCACCATTGCCGATTTGGCGGGGTCGGACACCACGGCGTTGGGTCACGTGGCTGAAGCCATGCAGTACCGCCGCGCCCTGAAAAACGCCTAACTACGCTGGGCTGCGCTGAGATGGGGCTAATCGGCGAGACAATAGGGCGTGTCCTATTCCCACATCCTGCATGAAATCTTCGGCTACGAGCGCTTTCGTGGCCCCCAGCAAGACATCATTGAACACGTGGGCGGCGGCGGAGACGCTCTGGTGCTCATGCCCACCGGCGGCGGCAAGTCCCTGTGTTACCAGATACCCGCCATTGCCCGTCAGCGTGCGGGGCAGGGTGTGACCGTTGTCATTTCGCCCCTGATCGCCCTCATGCACGACCAGGTGGGTGCCCTGCACGAAGCGGGGGTGAGTGCGGCATTTTTGAACTCCACGCTGTCCGGCGAAGAGGCCTACCAGGTGGAACAGCGCATGCTGCGCGGTGACATCACCTTGTTGTACGCCGCGCCTGAGCGGGTGACCACGCCGCGGTTTTTGGCGCAACTCGATGCGCTGTTTGAGCGCGGCCAACTCAGTTTGTTTGCCATTGACGAAGCCCACTGCGTGAGCCAGTGGGGCCATGATTTCCGGCCTGAATACCGTGCACTCACGGTGCTGCACGAGCGCTATGCCGGTGTACCCCGCATGGCGCTCACCGCCACCGCCGACGACTTGACCCGCGCCGACATCTTGGAGCGGCTCCAGCTCCAAGAGGCACGCGCCTTTGTGAGCAGTTTTGACCGGCCCAATATTCGCTACACCATTGTTGAAAAGCGCGATGCCACGACCCAGCTCCTGCGCTTTATTGAACGTGAACATCCGGACGAGGCGGGTATTGTTTATTGCCAATCACGCAAAAAAGTCGAGGACATGGCACACACCTTGTGTGAGGCGGGCATCGACGCGCTGCCCTACCACGCGGGTTTGGACAGTGCAGTGCGCCAGGCCCACCAGGATCGCTTTCTGCGGGAAGAGGGCGTTGTCATGGTGGCCACGATCGCCTTTGGCATGGGCATTGACAAGCCCGACGTGCGTTTTGTGGCGCATCTGGACATGCCCAAAAATATCGAGGGCTACTACCAGGAGACCGGCCGTGCCGGGCGCGACGGGCTGAGCGCTGATGCCTGGATGTGTTACGGCCTGAGCGATGTGGTCAACCAGCGGCGCATGATTGACGAAGGCCCGGCCGAAGAAGCGTTCAAGCAATCCATGCGCGGCAAACTCGAGGCCTTGTTGGGCTTGGCCGAGGCCATCGATTGCCGCCGCACCCGCTTGCTGGCCTATTTTGGAGAAGCCAGCCAGCCCTGCGGCAACTGCGACAACTGCTTGCAGCCGCCCGCCGTGTGGGACGGCACGCAGGCGGCGCAGATGCTTTTGTCCACCATTTACCGGATCGACAAGCTCAGCGGCATCAGCTTTGGCGCCGGCCAGTTGATGGACATCGTGCGCGGTAAAAAGACCGAAAAAGTGGCGCAACACGGCCATGAGCGCCTCAGCACCTTTGGCGTTGGCGCGAATTTCAGCGAGTTGCAGTTGCGCGGCGTGCTGCGTCAGCTGCTGGCCATGGGTGCAGTGATGGTGGATGTGCAGGCCTTCAACACGCTCGTCTTGACCGCGCAATCTCGCGCCATTCTGAAGGGCGAGGTGCCCGTGCTGCTGCGCGAATCGGTGTCACTGCCCAAAGCCACCAAAGGCCGGTTGACTGCGGGAAGAACGGTCGTGAAGGCGCCGATCGAGTTGGATGGCGTGGCCCTGCAGCGCTACGCCGACCTCAAGGCCTGGCGTGCCGACGTGGCGCGCGAACACAATTTACCGGCGTATGTGATTTTCCATGACGCCACACTGGCGGCGATTGCAGAGCGGTCACCCCAGACCATGGACGATCTGCAAGGAATCAGCGGGATGGGGGTGAAAAAACTCGAAGCCTACGCCCAAGAAGTACTGCGTGTGGTGGGCGCGGCGGGCTGAATAGAGCCCAGCGACAGCGCAAAAAGGCGCTAAGGGCTGAAAACGCGCGCTCAGTGGCGCTGAAAATTGCTTTCGTAGGCCATGGCAGCGCCGCTGAGCGTGTTTTGCAGGCGCTCAATGGCGCGGTGATGGCGGTGACCGCAGTCGGCGTCAGCCGCGTGCTGGCTGTGGTGCTGCATCAAGGCTTGCAGTTTGGTGCGGCACACGTCGAGCGCGCCAGCGAAGTTCAGGGCGATATAGGCCGAGTGGTCGGCACGGGTTTGGCGGTATTCGTCCGACCAGTAACTGAACAACTGCCACTTGTACGTGCCTTTTTCGGGCATTGCGATCGGTGTTTTTTGCATAAAAGTCAGGGTTAGGTGGGTCAACTCACTGACACCCGTGTGTCCAATGTGTCCACCTATCACGCGTCAGCCCCGTCGCAGGTTGACAAGCCGGGCCTCAAATTTACAAAAAAATACAAAAAGGTCCCGGCGAGGTGCCGGTTGGCGCGTTTGATCGGGATAAAAGGTCTAAGACCGCGGGTTAAAGCGGCATAAGGGTAAAATCAGCGGGTCAGCGCCAATCCGAGAGCGCAGCCCGAATTGTTGAAAGAATCACCATGTCCGCACACCACGATGCCCCTCACGAAGCCGCTCACGACGTCGTGGAAGAAATTGTCCCCATGATGCCCATCGTCCTGCCCATCGCAGGCGCCGTGCTGATGTTTTTGCTGGCCTTTATTGCGGTAACCATGGCCTGATGGGCCGTTGTTTTTTGATCGCTGCCATGGCCCGTTTGCAATTGCGTTTCGCGGCCTATAGCGCACTGCTGTGCGCCCTGTGGCTGGGTGGCATGCCGTCGTACGCGGCTGAGGCGTCCCCAGCGGCCTGCCCGGCACTGTTGCAAAAAACCTTTAACCGCTTGCAAGACGACGCGCCCCAAAACCTGTGCCAGTACGCTGGCAAGGTGCTGCTGGTGGTCAATACCGCGAGCTACTGTGGTTTTACGCCCCAGTACGAGGGACTGGAAAAACTCTACGCCAACTACAGCGCGCAAGGCTTAGTGGTGCTGGGCTTTCCGTCCAATGATTTTGGGCAGCAGGAACCCGGCAAGGGCAAAGATATTGCCGATTTCTGTTTCAACACCTACGGCGTGAAGTTTCCGATGTTCGAGAAATCGATCGTCAAAGGCAAAAATGCCAACGCTTTGTTTCAGGAGTTGGCCAAAGCCGGAGGCGGCGAGCCCAAATGGAATTTCTACAAATACCTGGTAGGTCGCGACGGCAAACTGATTGACAGCTACTCCAGCATCACCACGCCCGACAGCGCCTCAATCCTGGGCGACGTGAAAAAGGCCTTGGCCCAGCGCTGAGCCAAAGATGTCGGTTTAGGACCGGCTACCGATCAAACTCCCGTGGCTTCGTCCAACTCTGCCGGGGCCACGCCGCGTGGGTCCATTTGCAGCACTGCCTGCGAGCTGGCGTCCATCATCACGTAATCGGCGCGGTGCGCAGGCACAGGCAACTCCCGCCCTTGGCGGTTGGTGAAGTACCACACGGCGAGCGCCAGCACGCCAAGCACCATCGAGAAATACAGCATCAAACCCTCCGGCCCGATGTAGTCCATCAAGCCCCCTGCCAAGGTGGGGCCGATGGTGGCGCCGATCCCGTACAGCAGCAGCAAGCCGCCCGTGGTTTCCAGCACTTTGGCGGGTTCAATCAGGTCGTTGGTATGTGCCACGCTTAAGCCGTAGATCGCAAAGGACATGGCCCCGTACAGCACGCCCAGCAGAATTAAGAAGTTTTCGTACTCGCGCGCCAGGTAAAAGCCCACCGCCGCGAGCATGGCCGAAATAACGCAAATCCAAAACAAAATCCAGCGCCGGTCGTAGCGGTCCGACAGATGCCCCACCGGCCACTGAAAGGCGGCGCCGCTCAAAATCGTAATGGCCATGAATGCCGCCGTGCGGTTGTCGCTAAAGCCCACGCCCTGGCCAAACACATTGCCCAGGCTGTAAAAGGTGCCGTTGATCAGGCCGGAGCCGAAGGCCGCAATAAAGCCGATGGGCGAGACCGCAAACAAGGCCAGCAGGTTCATCGACGGTGCCTCGGTCTGGCGCGGCTCGCGGATCGTGGTCATGGTGGTGGGAATGAGCGCGAATGAAAACAGCACCGAGACCAGCGCAAACGGTACAAAGCCAAACCGGTCACCCACCAGAATCAGCCACTGGCCCAGCGCCATGGACACGCCGCTGACTGCCATGTACGCGGCAAATACCTTGCCCCGGCTCTCGCGGTCGGCCACCACATTGAGCCAGCTCTCAATCACCATGTACAGGCCGACGATGCACAAGCCCGTCACAAAACGCAGCAAGCCCCAAAACCAGGGGTTGGTCCACACTGCATGCAAGACCGGCAGCGCCGACGCCACCGAGGCCATTACCGCAAACGCACGGATATAGCCCACCCGACGGATCAAGGCCGGGCAGGCATAGGTGCCATAGACAAAACCGGCAAAGTAAGCCGACATGATCATGCCGGTCACGAGTACCGAATATTTGGCAAAGCCCGCTTGCGCACCAATCGCCACGGAGAGCAGCGCGATACCCACCACCAGCATGCTGACCCCGCTGAGCAGTGAGGCCAGCGGCCAGGCCAGTGAGCGGTTGATGGTGGTGTTCATAGAGGTTCGGCTGACAAAAAAGGGCGCTGGTGCGAAGGCTTGCATATTGACACAGCCCGTTGACGGCGCGCTGCTTGAATGCGACCTTGCAAAAAGATACGGGTCCGAGGAGGTCGTAAAAAGCCGATTAATCGTCGCATAGGTGCTACGTGAGCCCGTATTGTGGGGCTACAGTGCGCCAGCACAGTGTCACCTTTTTCTATTGGATGGATGCATGGCCACCACGCCTTTTGAGACCCAAGCACGCATCGATCTCGCCGCCGCCTTTCGCTGGGCCGCGCGCTGGGACATGCACGAGTCCATCGCCAACCACTTCAGTGTGGCGGTCTCGGATGACGGCGCACGCTTCCTGCTCAACCCCGTAGGCAGCCATTTCTCGCGCATACGCGCCAGCGACCTGTTGCTGGTGGACAGCCAGCGGCCTGGGGCACGAGAAGGTGGCAAAACACCCGACCCCACCGCCTGGAACCTCCATGCCGAATTGCATCAGCGCCTGCCGCAGGCGCGCTGCATTCTGCACACCCACATGCACTACGCCACCACCTTGTGCTGCCTGCAAGACTTCGAATGGATGGCGCTCGACCAAAACGCCTGCCGTTTTCATGGCCGCATTGCCTACGACCGCGATTACGCGGGCATGGCCTTGGATGCCGCCGAGGGCCAGCGCGTTGCGGGCTTGCTGGGCGCAGGCAAAAACGTGCTGTTCATGGGCAACCACGGCGTGATCGTGGTGGGCGCCACCGTAGCGCAGGCGCTCGACTCCCTGTATTACCTGGAGCGCGCCGCCAAGCTGCAGGTGCTGGCCCTGTCCACCGGGCGACCGCTGGCACTGATTCCCGAGCCGCTGGCGGCTCTGGCCTGCGCACAATGGAACGATTACCCCACCGACTACTGCGATCTGCACCTCGCAGCCCTGAAACAAATCCTTGACCACGAAGAACCGGAGTACACCACATGAACCCCAATGTCATCATTACCTGCGCACTCACGGGTGCGGGCGACACCGCCGCCAAAAGCCCCCATGTGCCGGTCACGCCCGCGCAAATCGCCGCCGCTGCGGTAGAGGCTGCCAAGGCCGGAGCGACCGTGGTGCACTGCCATGTGCGCAACCCGCAAACCGGCAAGTTCAGCCGGGACCCGGCGCTTTATGCCGAGGTGATGGACCGCATCCGTGACAGCGGCGTGGACATCATCGTCAACCTCACTGCCGGCATGGGCGGTGACCTGGACATCGGCCCGGGCGAAAACCCCATGGCTTTTGGCCCCGCCACCGACCTGATTGGCCCCATGGCCCGTCTGATCCATGTGGAGCAATTGCTGCCCGAAATCTGCACCCTGGACTGCGGCACGCTGAACTTTGGCGATGGCGACACGATTTATGTTTCCACCCCGGCTGCCTTGCGCGCCGGTGCCAAGCGCATTACCGAACTCGGCGTGAAAGCGGAACTCGAAATTTTTGACACCGGCCACCTCTGGTTTGCCAAACAGATGATGAAAGAGGGCCTGCTGGACAACCCGCTGTTCCAACTGTGCCTGGGCATTCCGTGGGGCGCACCGGCCGACACCACCACGATGAAAGCCATGGTGGACAACCTGCCGCCAGGCGTGGTGTGGTCCGGCTTTGGTATTGGCCGCACCCAAATGCCCATGGCGGCACAGGCCATGCTGCTGGGCGGCAATGTGCGCGTGGGTCTGGAGGACAACCTGTGGCTGGACAAAGGCGTCTTGGCCACCAACGGCTCGCTCACCGAACGCGTGGTGGAAATCATCACCCGCCTGGGCGGTACGCCCATGACCCCGGCGCAAGGCCGCGAAAAAATGGGACTCAAAAAGCGCGGCTGATCGCGCGCTGCCCGCCTATTCACCACAGCGAAAGAACAGCATGAACTTTGTCACCGACATCAAAACCTTTGCAGCCCTGGGCACCGGCGTCATCGGCAGCGGCTGGGTTGCCCGCGCGCTGGCCCACGGCCTGGACGTGATCGCCTGGGACCCGGCACCCGGCGCTGAAGCCGCGCTGCGCGAGCGCACTGCCAAGGCCTGGGGCGCATTGCAAGCACAGGGCCTGGCGCCCGGTGCATCGCAAGACCGGCTGAAATTTGTGGCCACGGTGCAAGAGTGCGTCGCCCATGCCGATTTCATCCAAGAGAGCGCGCCTGAGCGCCAGGACCTGAAGCTCTCGCTGCATGCCGAAATCACTGCCGCAGCGCGCCCTGATGTCTTGATTGGGTCGAGCACCTCCGGCTTGCTGCCGACCGACTTCTATGCGCATGCCAAGCACCCCGAGCGCTGTGTGGTTGGACACCCGTTCAACCCGGTGTACTTGCTGCCATTGGTTGAAGTGGTCGGCGGCGTCAACACTGCGCCCGAGGCGGTGCAGGCGGCCATGCAGGTCTACCGCAGTTTGGGCATGCGCCCGCTGCACGTGCGCAAAGAGGTGCCCGGCTTTATTGCCGACCGCTTGTTAGAGGCCATGTGGCGCGAGTCTTTGCACCTGGTCAACGACGGCGTGGCCACCACGGGTGAAATTGACGATGCGATCCGCTTTGGCGCGGGCATGCGCTGGTCTTTCATGGGCAGCTTCTTGATTTACACCTTGGCCGGTGGCGATGCGGGCATGCGCCACTTCATGGCCCAGTTCGGCCCGGCGCTCAAGCTGCCCTGGACCAAGCTGGAGGCGCCGGAGTTGACCGATTCGCTGCTCGACGCCGTGGCCGATGGCAGCGTGGAGCAACTGGGCAGCCGCAGCATTGCCGACTGGGAACGCTACCGCGACGACTGCCTGATGGCCGTCCAAGCGGCCATCAAGGCGACCAAGCTGAAACACGGAATTGCGCCCGATGCCTGAAGCCACCAGCGCAGCAGCGCTGCCGGTGGTTTACCGTTGCACCATTGGCCCCGAGTGGGTGGACTTCAACGGCCACCTGCGCGACGGCTATTACATGGTGCTGTTCAGCAGCGCAGTGGACGCGCTGATGGACCTGGCAGGCTTGGACGAGGCAGGGCGCAAAGCCACTGGCCACTCCTGGTTTACCTTGGAAGCGCATGTGCATTACCTGCACGAGGTCAAGCAGGGCGCGGCAGTCGAAGTGCGTCTGCAGTTGCTCGGGCTGGATGCCAAGCGGCTGCACGTGGCGCTGAGCCTGTACGCGCAAGGTGGCACCGAGTGCATAGCGCTGACCGAGCAAATGCTGCTCAATGTCGATATGGCCGGGCCGCGTTCTGCGGGCTTTGCCAAGGCTGTGGCGGCCTATCTGCAGCCCCTGGCAGCAACGCACGCAAGCCTGCCACGCCCGGCGCAGATCGGGCGGGTCATGGCCTTGCCCCAGCCCAAATAGCCCTTGGCCATGACCACTGCCGCCACCGCCACCACCGCTGCATTGCCCGCCACCATGTGTGGCGTGGTGCTCACTGGTTTTGGCGGCCCGGAGGTGCTGCACTACCGCGAAGACCTGCCCGTGCCCCGTCCGGGCGCGGGCGAAGTGCTGATCCGCGTGGCGGCCAGTGCAGTGAACAACACCGACATCAATACCCGCGTCGGGTGGTATTCCAAAACCAGTGCAAGCGCCACTGACGGTGCTGCTGCCGTGGTGGATAGCACGCGTGACCCGGACCCGAGCTGGGGCGGCACGCCCATGGTGTTTCCGCGCATCCAGGGCGCCGATTGCTGCGGCTCGATCGCGGCCGTGGGGTCGGGGGTGGACGCCGCCCGCATCGGGCAGCGCGTGTTGGTGCGCCCGGTGCTGCGCGATCACCGCAGCGCGCAGCCTTACGCCTGCCAGTACTTTGGCTCGGAGTGCGATGGGGGTTTTGCGCAGTACACCTGCGTGCCTGCGACGGCTGCCGTGGCGGTGCACAGTGGGCTGAGCGATGCCGAACTGGCGTCCTTTCCCTGCGCTTATTCCACCGCTGAGAACCTGGTGGATCGCGCAGGAGTCACTGCGGGCAGCCGTGTGCTGGTCACAGGTGCGTCGGGCGGTGTGGGCAGCGCTGCAGTGCAATTGGCCCGTCGCCGGGGTGCCCAGGTGGTGGCTTTGGCCGCGGCTGACAAACACGAAGCCCTGCGTGCCTTGGGCGCTCACGAGTGCCTGCCGCGCGATGTCAACGTGGTGCAGGCCTTGGGCAACGAATCGATTGATGTGGTCATCGACCTGGTGGGGGGCCCACAGTGGCCCGCGCTGCTGGATGTGCTGCGCCGTGGCGGGCGCTATGCCAGTGCAGGCGCGATTGCCGGGCCGGTGGTGGATTTGGATTTGCGCACCTTCTACCTCAAAGACCTGACGCTGTTGGGCTGCACCTTCCAAGAAGACCGGATCTTTGACCAGTTGGTGGGCTACATTGAGCGCGGCGAAATTGCCCCGGTGGTGGCGCAGACCTTTGCGCTGCGCGATATGGCCTTGGCGCAGCAGGCTTTTGAAGCGAAGAATTTTGTTGGAAAAATCGTGTTGCTGGCCCCGGCCTGAACGCGAGATCACGCTTGTCTATGAATGCACCCTCATCTTCCAAATCCCACGGCCTGAGTACCCCGCTCGAGGGCACGCCCGCGCCACCGTGGGACCCGAACGCGCCCATTGCCGCGCCTTTGTGCCTGTACCGTCCGGTGGTGCTGCCCGCTTGGGTGGACTACAACGGCCACATGAGCGAATCCTGCTACCTGCTGGTGTTTGGCGACAACTCGGACGCCTACTTCCGCATGATCGGTATTGACGAGTCCTACCGCGACCAGGGGGGCCATTCCTTCTATACCGTGGAGACGCACATCTACAACGTCCGAGAAGTGGCCGAAGGCGAGCCTTTGCGCTTGACGCTGCAACTGCTCGATGCCGACGACAAGCGCATGCATATTTTTCACGCCATGTACCACGGCAGCAGCGGCGATTTGCTGGCCACGGCAGAGCAAATGCTGGTGCACGTAGACATGAAGCAAGGCCGTGCTGCTCCCATGCCTGGTGACCTGCGCGCACGGGTGCAAGCCGTTGCAGCAGCCCATGCCAGCCTGCCGCTTCCACCCCAGGTGGGCAAGCCCATGGGCATACGCCGCAAAACGGCCTGACCGCCACCCTGCATTTTTTGAAAGCCACCACCATGCATTTCCAACTCAGCAGCGAACAGACCATGATCGTCGACACGGTGCGCGCCTTTGTTGAAAAAGAGCTGTACCCCTTTGAAGACGAAGTGGAGCGCACCGACGCCATCGCGCCAGAGCTGGCCGCCTCCATCCAGGCCAAGGCCATCGAGGTGGGTTTGTACGCCGCCAACATGCCGGCCGAACTGGGTGGTGGCGGCTTGGACAACTTCACCATCACGCTCATGGAGCGCGAGCTCGGCCGCGCGTCCTACGGCTTGCAAATGCTGGTGGCGCGCCCCAGCAACATCTTGCGGGCCTGCGAAGGGGCGCAGATTGAGGAATACCTTTTGCCCACCATCCGGGGCGAGCGCCATGACTGCCTGGCCATGACCGAGCCCAATGCTGGCTCCGACGTGCGCGGCATGCAAACCCGCGCCACACGCGACGGCCTAGGCGAGAACGCTGACTACCTCATCAACGGCACCAAGCACTTCATCAGCCACGCCGACATGAGCGACTTTGTGGTGCTGTTTGCCGCCACCGGGGTCGAGGACACCAAGCATGGCCCGAAGAAAAAAATCACTGGATTTTTGGTGGACCTGAACTCGCCGGGCTTGACCGTGCGCCGGGGCCCAGCCTGTGTATCGCACCGGGGCTACCACCAGTGCGAGCTGTTTTTCACCGACTGCCGTGTGCCTGCTTACAAGCGCCTGGGCGAGGAAGGTGCAGGCTTTGATTTGATGGGCCAGTGGCTGGGTGCGACCCGCCTTACCGTGGCGGCGACCAGCGTGGGCCGCGGCCAGCGGGTGATGGAGATGGCCACCGAATGGGCGGCCACGCGCAAGCAGTTTGGCCAGCCCATCGGCAAATTTCAAGGCACCGGCTTCAAGCTGGCCGACATGGCCACGGAGCTGGCCGCCGCCGAACTGCTCACGCTGCAAGCCGCCTGGAAATGCGACCAAGGCACCATGACCGACTCGGATGCTGCCATGGCCAAGTTGTTCGCTTCCGAGGCGCTGGCGCGGGTCACCGACAACGCACTGCAAATCTTCGGCGGCATGGGCTTGATGAACCAGCTGCCCATTGAGCGTTATTGGCGCGATGCCCGGGTGGAACGCATTTGGGATGGCACCAGCGAAATCCAACGCCACATCATTTCCCGCGCCATGCTACGCGTGCATGGCGCATGAGCCTGGCGCCAATGTCTGATCTTGAGGCGCAAAACAGCGCAGGCCGCGCGCAACTGCAACGGCTGTTTTCGCCACGCCACATCGCGGTGTTTGGTGGCAATGCCGCCGCCGAAGCGATTCGCCAATGCCGCAAGCTGGGCTATGCCGGTGCGCTGTGGCCGGTGCACCCGACCCGCAAGGAGGTCGAAGGCATTGCCTGCTATCCGGACGTTGCCTCGCTGCCGCAAGCGCCTGACGCCAGCTTTGTGGCCGTGCCGCGCGAGGCGACCGTGGACATCGTGGGACAGCTGGCGGCGCGCGGCGCAGGCGGTGTGATTTGCTATGCCTCAGGCTTTGCCGAAGTGGGGGCTCACGGCCAGGCCTTGCAGCAACAGTTGGTCGAGAGGGCGGGCAACATGGCACTGCTTGGCCCGAACTGCTACGGCATGCTGAATTATCTGGACGGTGTGGCCCTGTGGCCCGACCAGCATGGGGGCCAGCGGGTGGAGCGCGGCGTGGCGCTGGTCACGCAAAGCGGCAACATCGGCCTGAACCTGACCATGCAGCGGCGTGCATTGCCGCTGGCTTATTTGATTACCGTGGGCAACAAAGCCGGCAACAGCATGGAAGGCCTGGTCGATGCGCTCTTGGCCGACCCGCGCGTGAGCGTGATCGGCATGCACATCGAAGGCCTGGACGATGTGGCCGCGTTTTCGCGCGTGGCGCTCAAAGCACTGCGCCAGGGCGTGCCGCTGGTGGCGCTTAAGGCGGGATCCTCTGCGCTGGGCGCCCAAACGGCCATGAGCCACACCAGTTCCCTGGCCGGGCCAGATGCTTTGTACGACGCTCTTTTTGACCGCTGCGGTGTGGCCCGGGTGCGCGACCCGGCAGGCCTGATCGAGACCTGCAAGTTCTTGCATGTGCACGGGCCCTTGGGCGGCAGGCGCATTGTTTCGGCCAGCTGCTCGGGCGGCGAGGCCTCGCTGGTGGCCGATCTGGCCCAACCGCGCGGCCTGGACATGCCTGCCATTCCCCCTGCGGCCCAACATCGCTTGAGCGCGGTGCTGGGCGACAAAGTCACGGTGGCCAATCCGCTGGATTACCACACCTACATTTGGGGCCATTTGGCGGCACAAACGGAGTGCTTTTCAGCGCTCATGGACTGCCAGTTTGATGCCCACCTGTTGGTGCTGGACTACCCCCGTTTGGACCGCTGCAGCGCCGACAGCTGGGGCACCACGGTGGACGCTTTTGTGGCGGCCGCGCACGCTGGCGCCGCATCGGGCCCCAAGGCCGCCACGGTCGTGGCCAGCCTGCCCGAGGATTTGCCCGAAGACGCAGCACACGGTCTGATGGCCCGCGGCATTGCACCCATGCAGGGCTTGCCCGATTGCCTGGACGCCATTGCGCATGCCGCCCGCATCGGAGCCGCTGCGCAAACCCAAGCCCAGCGCTTGCCATTGCAGCCGGCGCAAGCGCTGCGGGCTGGACAGGCGCGCACGCTGGACGAGGCGAGCGCCAAACGCGCTTTGGCGGTCTTTGGTTTGCCGGTGCCCCAGGGCCGTGTGGTAGCTGCTGGCGAGGTGCTCGCCGCTGCCGGTGCCATCGGCTACCCCGTGGTGCTCAAAGCCGTGTCTGAGCATCTGGCCCACAAAACCGAAGCGGGGGCCGTGCATCTGAATCTGGCCACTGCCGCACAAGTGCAGTCCGCGCTGGGCAAGATGGCCGGCCTGTCAGACCAGTTTTTGGTCGAGCAAATGGCACACGGGGTGGTGGCAGAAATCATCGTCGGTGTGCAGCGCGACGCGCAGTTCGGCTTGTCGCTCACGGTGGGCGCGGGCGGCGTGTTGGTAGAGCTGCTGCAAGACGCTTGCACGCTCTTGCTGCCGGTGCAGCGCCAGGAGGTGCGGTTGGCACTGGAGTCGCTCAAGGTTTGGCCGCTGCTCCAAGGCTTTCGTGGACGGCCTGCTGGCGATGTGGATGCGCTGGTCGATGCCGTCATGGCCGTGGCCGACTATGCCGCGCAGCACGCCGATGCGCTGCTGGAACTCGACGTTAATCCGGTACTGGTCATGCCGCGCGGCGTGCTGGCGGTGGACGCCCTGATTCGCTTGCAAGGAGACACCCATGACTGATGTGCTGCTGGACGCAGTCCACACCCAGGCCGAAGGCGGCGTGCTCACCATCACCCTGAACCGGCCCAAGGCCAATGCCATCAATGTGCCCACCAGCCTGGCGCTGCACGCGGCCTTTGTCCGGCTGCAAGAGGACCCGGACCTGCGTGTGGCCATCCTCACCGGTACCGGGCGCTTTTTTTCGGCGGGCTGGGATCTGGCTGGCGCGACAGAAGGCGAAGCCATAGACGCCAACCACGGCCCCGGCGGCTTTGGCGGTTTGACCGAGTTTTTCAGCCTGGGCAAGCCGGTGATTGCCGCCGTCAACGGGCTGGCCATGGGTGGCGGCTTTGAGCTGGCGCTGGCAGCTGACCTGATGCTGGCCAGTGACACGGCGGAATTTGCCCTGCCCGAGGTCAAGTTGGGCATGGTGGCGGACTCGGGCGGCGTGCTGCGCCTGCCCCAGCGCCTGCCGCGTCCTTTGGCCATGGAGCTGATGCTCACGGGGCGGCGCATGCGCGCCGACGAGGCCCTGCGCTGGGGTCTGCTCAACCAGGTCACGCCAGCAGACGGTTTGATGGACGCTGCGCGTGCGCTGGCGCAGCAAATCGTGCAGGCCGCGCCGCTGGCGGTGGCAGCGGTCAAGGAAATCGTCAGCGCGACCGAGGGCCAGGACTTGCAAAGTGCCTACCAAACCCTGCGCAGTGGCACCTTGCCCACCTACCGCGCCATGCTGCGCTCGCAGGACGCGGCCGAAGGTCCGCTGGCGTTTTCCGAAAAAAGACCGCCCCGCTGGACGGGGCGCTAAGCATGTTCTGCGGCAGGCGCTGGCGCAGCCATGGCTGAGACACAGGAGTTTCACTTCCTGCTGCTGCCGGAGTTTTCGGTGATGGGCTTTGCATCGGCGGTGGAGCCGCTGCGGGCGGCCAACCGTTTCAAGGTCGACGCCTACCGCTGGCGCATTCTCAGCCTGGATGGCGGCCCGGTGGTCGCCAGCAACGGCATGTCGCTCAATGTGGACGCCGCACTGGCCGATGCCCGGGACGTCAAAACGCTGCTGGTAGTCGCCGGGTTCAACCCTTTGCAGCACTACCGGCAGCCGCTGGGCGACACCTTGCGGCAGCTGGACCGGCAGGGCGCCACGCTGGGAGCCATCGACACCGGCGCCTTTGTGCTGGCGCAGGCGCGCCTCTTGCAGGGGCAGGCCGTGACGCTGCATTGGGAGGCGCAGTCGGCCTTTAAAGAACTTTTTCCGGCGCTGACGGTGACGCAGGAGCTGTTTGAGTGGGGCGATAGGCGCATCAGCTGCGCGGGCGGTACCGCCGCGATGGACATGATGCTGGCCTTGATTGGAAAACGCCACGGCCATGCGCTGGCCGCTACCGTGTCCGAGCAGTTTTTGCATGGCCCGGTGCGCAGCCCCTCGGAGCACCAACGTACCGAACTGGTGGCGCGCTTTGGTGTGCACGACAAAAAGCTGGTACATGCCATTCAAACCATGCAAACCCATTTGGAGGAGGTGCTGCCCCTGGAGGATTTGGCGTCGCGCATGGGCGTGACCCGACGCCAGATGGAGCGCTTGTTTGCAAGCCATTTGCAGACGTCACCCGCAGCCTTTTACCTGAGGCTGCGCCTCGACCGAGCCCGCCAATTGCTGGCCCAAAGCGATTTGGGGATCATGGAAGTCGCACTGGCGTGTGGATTTGCCTCGGCCTCGCACTTTGGACGCGCCTACCGCGGCCAGTTTGGGCGACGCCCCAAAGACGAGCGCATTTTTCTGCGGTAAATCTCGGGCCATGCGCCCGAGCGTTGCGGAACGCGCTACGCCCTATGGCGAAGCAATCAATTTCAAAAATTGCCCCGCAGGGCGAAAAAGCGGGTTTCTCTAAGGGAATATGCCAATACGTTCGCCTTGAGAGTGCCAATTTATTGAATTACTATGGCGTTAGGACGCAAATGAAATTGCACTCCGAACCCGGGCTTCCGCGCATCTTTTAGGCACGGTGGCCAGGAAACTGTTTTATTTATCTGCTTGGATTGGAGATTTTCAAAAATGGCAAATGTCGAAACCACCAGCGACTCGGGCATCATCCTCGACCGTCGTCAACTGATTCTCGGAGCGTCTGCGGTCGGTCTGTCGTCCACCTTTGGTGCGGCTCCTGCCATGGCCCAGAGCACGCCTAAAAAAGGCGGCACCCTTCGTTTGGGTATGGAGGGTGGTTCTCCCTCTGACAGCTTGGATCCGCTGACCTATGCGGACTCCATCCCAATCACCATGAGCTTGATGCTCTGGAACAATCTGGTTGAAGTGGCCGACAACGGCGACGCGGTCGGCGAACTGTTCGAGAGCTGGGATGTCAAGCCTGGCGCGGCTGACTGGACCTTCAACATCCGCAAGGGCATTACCTTCACTTCTGGCAAAACGCTGGATGCGGATGACGTGATTTACTCTCTGAACATGCACCGCGGCGAGACCAAGTCACCCGCCAAAGCGCTGCTGGCCGATATCAAGGAAATCAAGAAGCTGTCCGCGACCCAAGTGCAAATCATCATGGGCAACGGCAACCTGGACTTGCCTTTCAATCTGAGCGACTACCACATCATCGTGGTGCCCAACGGCTTTAAAGACTTCAGCAAGCCCGATGGGACTGGTGCTTTCGTTCTCGAAGAGTTCCAGCCCGGTGTGCGCGCAACCTTCAAGCGCAAGCCTGGCAACTACTGGAAGCCCAACCGCGGTAACTTTGACCGCGTGGAACTGCGCTACATCGGTGACTCTGCAGCACGTACCCAGGCACTGGTCACTGGTCAGGTCGACATCATCAACCGCGTCAACCCCCAGACCGCTGCGTTGCTGGCCAAAAACAGCGCGCTCAAAGTATCGCGTACCCCCGGCATGGGCAATCGCTTCGCCTTTGTGGCCCACACCGACAAGTCGCCGTTCAACAACCCCGACTTGATGATGGCTTTGAAGCACGGTATCGACCGCAAGACCATTGTGGACAACGTGTACGGTGGCTACGCCTCCATCGGTAACGACAACTGCGTCGGACCGAAGATGAAGTTCTATGACGCCAACCAGAAGAAAAATGCGTTCGATCTGGACAAAGCCAAGTTCCACTACAAAAAGGCCAACGTGTCAGCGGCTGTGGAACTGCAAGTCTCTGAAGGCGCGTTCTCTGGTGCCACCGATTCGGGCCAAATCTTCCAAGAGTCCTTGTCCAAAGCCGGTATCAAGATGGACTTGAAGCGCGTCTCCGGCGACGGTTACTGGGACAACGTCTGGTTGAAAGTGCCATTCTGCGCGGTGTACTGGGGCAATCGTCCTACCATCGACAACCAGCTGACCAGTATCTTCTTTGGCGGTTCCAAGAACCCATGGAACGATACCCACTTTGACAATGCCGAGTTCAGCAAGGCATTGGTCGCAGCACGTGTTGAACTGGACCAGAAAAAGCGCCAAGAGTTGTACTCTCGTTGCCAAGAACTGGTCTCGCAAAACTCCGGCATGGTCAACTACGCGGTGCAAGACTACCTTGATGCCCACACTACCAAGCTGCAAGGTTTGACACCCTCCGGTCGCTATGACATGGGTGATGACCGCATTGCTGAAAAAGGCTGGTTCGCCTAAAGCCGTACGAACGCCGGTTGTTTGACAACCGGCGTCGCATTGCACTAAGTGCCGAGGGGTTGGGTTCGCGCCCAACGCCTTTTTTTTGCTTTAAATTTTGGTACCCTTGCGGTGTTCTTATGCTCCAATGGCATACCGCCCACCTCCATGATTTTTCTTTATCTATAGCACCCCATGGCCAAGCTCATTGTTAACCGACTGCTGCTGGGCATATTGACGCTGTTTGCCGTCTCTGTGCTGATTTTTGTTTGCACCCAAATACTTCCAGGTGATGTCGCATCCGCGGTTCTAGGGCAGGGCGCCACACCGGAGGCCTTGGTGATATTTCGCCGCGAGCTCGGGCTCGATGTCCCCGCGCACCTGCGCTACTGGAACTGGCTGGTAGGCGCTTTGCATGGCGACCTGGGCGTGGCGCTGACAAACAAGCGCGTCATCATTGATGAAATTCTGCCCCGCATCGGCAACACCTTGTTCCTAGCAGGTTACTCGGCGTTGATCGCCATTCCCCTGGCAGTGGGCCTGGGCGTTTATTCGGCCATCAATGAAGGCAAGTGGTCGGATCGGCTGGCCAACATCGTTACCTTGGTTGCCATTTCTTTGCCCGAGTTTTTTATCGCGTACTTGCTCATCATCTTTTTTGCCGTCGACGTGAGTTGGTTCCCTTCGTTGTCAACGGTTTTTAAGGATATGCCATTCACCGAGCGCGTGTACCAAACGACCTTGCCTGCCATTACCCTGACCTTGCTGGTGGCGGCGCACATGTTGCGCATGACCCGCAGCTCGGTGCTGTCGGTGATGTCTACTCCCTACATTGAGATGGCTTTCTTAAAAGGCGCACCCCGCAAGCGGGTGATTGTTCGCCACGCACTACCGAATGCGGCTGCGCCCATCATTACCGTGATTGCCTTGAACATGGCGTATTTGGTGGTGGGTGTGGTGGTGATTGAAGCGGTGTTTGTGTATCCCGGCCTGGGCCAGTTGATGGTGGACGCGGTTTCCAAGCGCGATGTGCCAGTCATTCAGGCCTGTGGTTTGGTTTTTGCGACGGTCTTTGTGCTGCTCAACACCCTGGCGGACATTCTGGTCATTCTTGTCAATCCGCGCTTGCGCCACCAACGCTAAGAGGCGAAAACTATGAAACTTTTTGGACACAAACTGACGCTTTCCGCGGCCTTTGGCCTGACGGTGGTCGGGATCTTTATTTTCGTCGCCATCTTTACCCCATGGTTGGCACCATTCCCGCAGTCGGCCAATGTGGGGGGAACCTGGGATGAGCCTTCGATGAAGCTCTGGTTTGGCGCTGACCAAATCGGGCGTGACATGCTCACCCGCATGATGTACGGCAGCCGCATGACGATTGGGGTGGCGCTCGCCATCACGTCCTTGTCATTCTTAATCGGCATCCTGGCGGGCCTGGTAAGCGCTGTGGTTGGTGGCTGGGTGGACATTTTCTTCACCCGATTGGTGGATGTGATGCTGTCAATCCCAGGGCTCATCTTTGCGCTCATTATTTTGGGGGTTTTCGGCTCCAGTATTCCAGTCTTGATCCTGACCATTGCCGTGCTGGACTCCACCCGAGTGTTCCGTCTGGCACGCGCCCTTGGCACCAACCTGACGCTGATGGAGTATGTGGAGGCTGCACGCTTGCGCGGCGAGGGCCTGTGGTGGGTGATCACCCGCGAAATTTTGCCCAATGCCTGGGCACCGCTGGTCTCGGAGTTTGGTCTGCGCTTTTGCTTTAACTTCTTGTTTATCGCGGGATTGAGTTTCCTGGGCCTTGGCATTCAGCCGCCCTACGCCGATCTGGGTGGCATGGTGCGAGAAAACGCCGCCGCCATTAATTTTGGAATGATGGCACCGATTTATCCAGCGACCGCGATTGCATTGCTCACGGTGTCGGTCAATCTGGTGGTGGACTGGATGCTGTCCATTGATGCACGCCCCTCCGGCGCCCAAGCAGAACTCTAAGAAAGACATGGCTATGGACGAACAAGTCATTTTGAACATCAAGGGCCTGCGCCTCGAGAGCGTGGCGGGCAACCTGATCGTGGACAACGTCGACTTGCAGCTTCGCAAGGGCGAGGTGCTGGGCTTGATCGGCGAAAGCGGTGCGGGCAAATCCACCATTGGCCTGTCCAGCATGGTGTACGCCCGCGCGGGTTTGCACATTGCAGGGGGCGAGGTGATTTTGGGCGGAACCAATATCCGCGCGCTCGACGCTGAAGGCCGCCGTGCAATGCGTGGCAAACGCGTGGCCTATATCGCGCAGTCGGCGGCAGCCGCCTTCAACCCGGCGCACAGCCTGATGGATCAGGTCTGTGAAGCGCCTTTGATGCACAAATTGATGAGCCGCCCCGAGGCAGAAGCCTGGGCCTGCGAATTGTTCACGGCGCTCGATTTGCCAGACCCCCAAAACTTCGGCAAGCGCTATCCGCACCAAGTCTCTGGTGGCCAGTTGCAACGCGCCATGGCCGCCATGGCCATGTCTTGCCGCCCTGACGTGCTGGTATTGGACGAGCCCACCACCGCGCTGGACGTGACCACGCAAATTGAAGTGCTCATTCTTCTCAAATCGCTGATTCGTCAGTACCACACCGCAGCGCTCTACATCACCCACGACCTGGCGGTGGTGGCGCAGGTGGCAGACCGCATCAAGGTGCTGCGCCACGGCAAAGAGGTGGAGGAGGGGTTGACCGCCCAAATCCTGCACGACGCGAAGCAAGACTACACCGCCCGTTTGGTGGCGGTGCGGGGCGCTGCAGCCAGCGAGCGCGCAACAGCTGCTACGGTTAAATCAGAAACTGTTCTGTCTATTCGGGACTGCCACGCTTACTATGGTGACTTCCACGTGGTGCGTGGTGTGTCGCTCGACGTCAAACGTGGCGAAACGGTCGCTGTGGTAGGAGAGTCCGGCTCGGGCAAATCAACCCTGGCTCGTATCATCACTGGACTTTTGATGCCGCGCAGTGGCGAGATTGCGTTCCAAGGCAGCGCGCTGCCTGCAGCCCTCAAAGATCGCAGCAAAGAACTCAAGCGCACGATTCAGCTGGTGTACCAAATCCCGGACGTGGCCATCAATCCGCGCCAATCCTTGCTCGATATCGTGGGGCGGCCGGTGGAGTTCTATTTTGGTGCGGGGCGCGCTGAAGTGCTCGCGCGCGCCAAAGAACTGATGGCGCTGGTGGAGTTGCCCGTGGACTTTTTGGAGCGCCGCCCCGGCCAGCTCTCGGGGGGGCAAAAGCAGCGCGTGTGCATTGCGCGTGCGCTGGCAGCCAAGCCCGATTTGATCATTCTGGACGAGCCGACCTCGGCGCTAGACCCTTTGGTGGCCGAAGAAATTTTGACCTTGTTGCGCAAACTGCAGCGTGAGCTGGGCCT
>CANBQX010000017.1 GCA_947371775.1 Comamonadaceae bacterium | reverse complement strand
CGGCCCTTGGTGGCGGCAATGGTGTTTTCCACAAAGCCGGATTCGTTCAGCGTGTCGGAGTGGATGGCGACCTGCACGTCGGTGGCATCCGCCACATCCAGGCAGTTGCTGATGGCCGCCGGTGTGGTGCCCCAGTCTTCATGGAGCTTGAGGCCAATGGCGCCGGCATTGACTCGCACATCCACTTCATCTGCCCGCAGCAAATTGAAGAAGCGCTGGCCAGCGGTGTGACCACCATGCTGGGCGGCGGTACCGGCCCGGCCACCGGCACCTTTGCCACCACCTGCACCCCCGGGCCGTGGAACATCGAGCGCATGCTGCAAGCAGCCGATGCCTTTCCCATGAACCTGGGCTTTATGGGCAAGGGCAATGCCAGCCTGCCCGCCGCATTGCATGAGCAAATCAACGCGGGCGTGATCGGCCTCAAGCTGCACGAAGACTGGGGCACCACGCCTGCGGCCATCAGCAACTGCCTGGATGTGGCCGACGCCACCGACACGCAGGTGGCGATTCACTCCGACACGCTCAATGAATCGGGTTTTGTAGAAGACACCATCGCCGCCACCAAAGGCCGCACCCTGTGTGCCTTTCACACCGAAGGCGCGGGCGGCGGCCATGCACCGGACATCTTGAAAGTGGTGGGCCAGGCCAACTTTTTACCCAGCTCCACCAACCCGACCATGCCCTACACCGTCAACACGCTTGACGAGCATGTGGACATGCTGATGGTCTGCCACCATCTGGACGCGGGCATTGCCGAAGACCTGGCTTTTGCCGAAAGCCGCATTCGCAAAGAAACCATTGCCGCCGAAGACGTGCTGCACGACCTGGGCGCCATCTCCATGATGAGCAGCGACAGCCAGGCCATGGGGCGGGTGGGCGAGGTGATTTTGCGCACCTGGCAAACCGCCCACAAAATGAAGGCCCAGCGTGGCGCCCTGCCCGAAGACAGCGCACGCAACGACAATTTCCGCGCCAAGCGCTATGTCGCCAAGTACACCATCAACCCCGCCATTGCCCACGGCATCAGCCACGAAGTGGGCAGTATCGAGGTCGGCAAATGGGCCGACCTGGTGGTGTGGAAGCCCGCGTTTTTTGGGGTGAAGCCCGCGCTCATTCTGAAAGGCGGCTTTATCGCCATGGCCGCCATGGGCGACCCCAATGCCTCTATCCCGACACCGCAGCCGGTGCACTACCGCCCCATGTTTGGTGCCTTTGGGGGTGCCTTGAGCCGGGGCTCATTGACCTTTGTATCGCAGGCCGGTTTGGACGCCGGTATCAAAGACCGCTTTGGCCTGGCCAAGCGATTGAGCGCCGTGAAGAACGTGCGCAATGTGCGCAAACAGCACATGGTGCACAACCACTACCTGCCCACCATGGAAATTGACGCCCAAACCTACAGCGTGCGCGCCGACGGCCAGTTGCTGACCTGCGAGCCTGCGGTGAGCCTGCCCATGGCGCAGCGCTATTTCTTGTTCTAAATGCTGCAAACCTCCAAACTGATCGCGCAGGGCCAGGGCCTGGCCAGCGCACTCCTTAAGCGCGCGACGACGGTCCAACTGGACTGGGACGTGCGGCAAAAAAGCCGCTTTGACGCCACCGACTCCGCGGGCCGCACGCTGGGCGTTTTCTTGCCGCGTGGCACCGTGGTGCGCGGGGGCGATGTGCTGGTAGCCGAGGACGGCTCCTTGGTGCGGGTGACAGCGGCGCCGCAAAGCGTGCTCAAGATCACCCACTGCCCGCAGCACGGCACGCCCTACGACCTGATACGCGCGGCCTACCACCTGGGCAACCGCCATGTGCCGATTGAACTCAAGCCCGACCACCTGAAGATTGAGCCCGACCATGTGCTGGCCGACATGCTGCGTGCCATGCACCTGATCGTGCACGCGGTGGATGAGGCCTTTGAGCCGGAGAACGGCGCATACGCCAGCGGTGGCCACGCGCATGGCGGCCATGGGCATAGCCACGACCACGACCACAGCGACCACGACCACCACGGGCATGGGCATCACCACGCGCACTAGCGGCGAAGCCATGCTGGACGCCAGCCTGATGCAGCTGATGTGGCTGGCCTCACCGGCCCTGCCGATTGGCGGCTTTTCGTATTCCGAGGTACTGGAAGCTGCGGTCGACAGCGGCCATGCCAGCACCGAAGCCCTGGCCGCAGCCTGGCTGCAAGACCAGTTGCACCTGAGCCTGGCGCGCAGCGACTTGCCGGTGATTGCGCAGGCCATTGCGGCATGGCGCGCGCAGGACCACGCCTCGATTGCGCGCCTGAACGCCTGGGTGCTGCAGACGCGCGAGAGCCATGAGTTGCGCGCGCAGGCGGAGCAAATGGGCCGCTCACTCTTGGAGTGGTTGCGCAACCACACCACCGCCACGCTAGACGACATTGCACTGCTGGCGGCCATGGACCCGAGCTATCCGCTGGCGTTTGCATTGGCAGCGTCTGGCACAGGCGCACCGGTGCGCGCCTGCCTGCTGGCCTACGCTTTTGGCTGGGCCGAGAACCTGACGCAAGCCGCCATCAAATCGGTGCCCCTGGGCCAAAGCGCCGGGCAACGCATTTTGTCGGCGCTCACTGCGCAGATTCCTGCCGCCGTAGAACACGCCCTGGCGCTACCGCCGGGGCAGGAACAAGCTTTTTCGCCCATGCTGGCCATTTTGAGTGCGCAGCATGAAGTCCAATATTCCCGCCTTTTTAGATCCTGAAAGCTGCCTTATGTCCGCCCTGCACCACATCGCCAACCGCACCAAGAACCTGCCTCCTTTGCGCGTGGGCATAGGCGGCCCGGTCGGCTCCGGAAAAACCACGCTGCTGGAGATGCTGTGCAAAGCCATGCGCGACAAATACGACCTGGTGGCCATCACCAACGACATCTACACCAAAGAAGACCAGCGCCTGCTCACGGTCAGTGGCGCGCTGCCCGCCGAGCGCATCATGGGCGTGGAGACCGGGGGTTGCCCGCACACCGCCATCCGCGAAGACGCGTCCATCAATTTGGAGGCGATTGACCGCATGCTGGTCGATTTTCCGAATGCCGACGTGGTGTTCATTGAGAGCGGCGGCGACAACCTGGCCGCCACCTTCAGCCCCGAGCTGTCGGACCTGACGATTTATGTGATCGACGTTGCCGCTGGCGAAAAAATTCCACGCAAAGGCGGCCCCGGCATTACCAAAAGCGATTTGTTTGTGATCAACAAAACCGACCTGGCCCCCCACGTGGGCGCCAACCTGGACGTGATGCGCTCCGACACGGTGCGCATGCGCACCACCCCCAAAGGCCTGCGCCCCTTTGTGATGACCAACCTCAAGACCCTGAGCGGCTTGGACGAGGTGGTGGCCTACATCGAGACCAAGGGCATGCTGCTGCCCCAATAGGCGCTGATCGGCCCCGCTAGAATAGAAGCTCTGGAAGCTTGGCCGAGCGGTTTAAGGCACCGGTCTTGAAAACCGGCGAGGATGTGAGTCCTCCGTGAGTTCGAATCTCACAGCTTCCGCCACGTCAATGCCCGTCAACTCGCCAAGGGTGTGACCTTGCCAAGCTCTGCTTTTACCTCCCCAGACCCCCACACTGCGCCCGTGCAGTTTCTGCAGCACCTGTACCACGCTGCGGTGATGCGGGCGCTTCCGCTGCACAGCATGGGCGGCTTTCTGCCCCTGCCGCCCAAGGGGCGCACCGTGGTGGTGGGCGCTGGCAAAGCGGCCGGTGCCATGGCGCATGCGCTGGAGCAACTGTGGCCACAGGACGCACCGCTCTCTGGCCTGGTCGTAACACGCTATGGCCACACGCCGCCGCGCCCCGAGGGTTTGATTCAACGCATTGAGATATTGGAGTCTGCACATCCGGTGCCGGACGCCGCGGGCTTGCATGCGGCAGAGCGTGTGATCGCCTTTCCTCAAGGCTTGACCGAAGACGACTTGGTGCTGTGCCTGATCTCGGGTGGCGGTTCGGCCTTGCTGACCCTGCCCGCCGAGGGCATGGCCTTGGCCGACAAGCAGCGCGTCAACCAGGCATTGCTCGACAGCGGCGCGAGCATCAGCGAGATGAACTGTGTGCGCAAGCACCTCTCCCGCATCAAGGGCGGGCGCCTGGCGGCGGCCTGTGTCCCGGCACGGGTTGTCACGCTGCTGATCAGCGACGTGCCAGGCGACGAAGCCAGTGTGATTGCCAGCGGGCCTACGGTGCCGGACGAAGGCACTTGTGCCGACGCACTGGCCGTTTTGGCGCGCTACCAGATTGAGATTCCGCCAGCGGTCCAGGCGCAATTGCACAGCGGCGCGCTGGAAACGCTCAAGCCCGGTGACGCTGCCTTTGCCCGAAGCAGCGTGCACCTGATCGCCACACCGCAACAGTCACTCGATGCTGCCGCCGAAGCGGCACGCGCAGCGGGCATTCCCGCTTACATCCTGAGCGACGAAATGGAAGGCGAGTCCCGCGAAGTCGGCAAGGTGCATGCCGCTCTTGCGCGCGCGGTGGCGCTCAAGGGGCAACCGTTTCAAAAGCCCTGCGTGATTTTGAGTGGTGGCGAGACCACCGTCACCATCCGCCCACGCCAGCCGGGTGCATCCAAGGGGCGCGGTGGGCGTGCCGGTGAGTTCTGCATGGGCTTGGCCCAGGCGCTGCAAGGCCAGAAAGACGTATGGGCACTGGCTGCCGATACCGATGGAATTGACGGCGTAGAAGACAACGCCGGCGCCATCGTCACGCCCGACACCCTGGCGCGCGCAAGTGCCAAAGGCATGAAACTCAGCAGCCACCTGGATCGCAACGACGCCTACGGATTCTTCGACGGCCTAGACAGCCTGTTTGTAACTGGGCCCACGCACACCAACGTCAACGACTTCCGCGCAATATTGGTTTTGTAGCCCTAGGTGCACGAAGCGCGCATCGCTGGCTACTGCGTCAACAGCCCATCAATGACTTGAATCGTCTTGTCGCACCGCTGGGCCAGATTGGGGTTGTGCGTGACGAAAAGAATGGTCGTGCCATGCTCTTGGTTTACCTTGCGCAACAGCGCGAACACGGCATCGGCGCTTTTGGTGTCCAGATTGCCCGTAGGCTCGTCCGCCAACAGCACTGCCGGGCTCATGGCCAGTGCACGGGCAATGGACACGCGCTGCTGCTGACCGCCGCTCATATGGCCGGCCAAATTGTCTTTCCAGGGGGTGAGGCCCACACTCTCGATCAGCTGCGCGGCACGCTCGCGCATGGCGGCGTTGGGAAACCCGGCCGCACCCAGCATGGGAATCATCACGTTCTCTAAAGCGGTAAAAGCGGTGATGAGGTGGTGGTACTGAAACACAAAGCCAATAGTGTGGCCCCGAAGCCGCGTGAGCTCTGTGTCGTCCAGTGTGGTGGTCTCTTCAGCGCCAATGCGCAAGGTGCCGGATGTGGGTCGGTCCAGCAAACCCACAATATTGAGCAGAGTGCTTTTGCCGGAACCGGACGGCCCCATCACTGCACAAAAGTCGCCACGGTGCAGGGTGAGGTCGATGCCGTGCAGCACCTCCGTCTCGAACGGCGTGCCCACGTTAAAGGCCTTGCGCACACCTTGGAGCTGAACAACAACATCTCTATCCACGGATAGCCACCACCGGGTCTAGGCGCGCCGCGCGCATGGCAGGTGCAAGTGCCGCCAGCAAGCCCGTAATGGTTGCCAACACGAGCGCGATGCCGAACATGGTGGAGTCGAACTCCAACAAGAACAAGGGCGTTCCATCCGCGTTGCGGGCCCATTGTTGCCACATCACCAGTGACAACGCGCCGACGGCGCAACCCGCCAGCGAGCCGCCAAAGCCCAGCAAGCCACCTTGCAACAAAAACAAGCGAAGGATTTGCGCTCGGGAAATACCCATGGCCCGCAAGATGCCGATCTCGCGGGACTTTTGAACGACCGACACCACCAAGACACTGGCAATACCAAAGGCCACCGACAAACCTACAAAGAAGCGAATGGCCGTATTGGCCGTGCTCTGGGCTTTGACCGCCGCAAAAAACTGCGCGCTGTTTTTGATCCAGCTGTCAGCCTCTACGCCCGTGACTTTTGCAATGCGCTGTGCGATGACCTCGGCAGCATAAATGTCTTGCAGAGTGACTTCAATCGTGCTCACGCCACCCGGCATCTGCAACAGGCTTTGCGCGGTGCGCAACACGGTGAACGTGGTGCGCTGATTGGCGCCTTTGTTGCCCAGGTCAAACACCCCTGCAATTGTCAGCACGCTGGTGGCGCCATTTGCCGCGGTGATGTGCAGTTTGTCACCCACATCGACGCCCAGGTCGCTGCTGAGTTCGTTGCCAATCAATATGTCGGACCCCGACATGCGCACGCTGCCGCGCAGCATCTTGTCGCTGAAATCCACGATACGGAAATAGGTGTCCGGCTCAATGCCTGAAACGGTGACGGCCCGCGTGGCATTGCCCCGCACCACCAGTACCGGACCCGTGGCGACGGGCGACACCACGTTCACGTCCGGCATGGCGCGAACTTGCGCCACGATGGCCTGCCACTGGTCAATCGACTTGGTTTGTTGCAAGGGCGGCTGAACGATGGCGCCCTCCACCTGGCCTTGCGGGGCGTCGAAACCGCTGCGCAATTGGCGGGTGAGCTGCTGGGGTTGCACCAGCTGAATGTGGGACTGCGTGGAAAGCACGCGCCGAATGAAGTTAGCTTGCAGCCCGGACAGCAAGGCCGACATGAAAACGATGACCCCCACCCCAATGGCCACGCCCGCAATGATGAACAGCGTTTGCAGGCGGCCCTCGCGCAGGAACCGGATCGCCACGATCCATTCAAACGGAAGCCAGGTGGTGAACATGTGAACCTGCTTCAGAGGCCCACGGCCCTGGCACGTACCCGCGCGCCAACCGCAATCAGGGTTGGGCCTGAGATCACCGTATCCCCCTCGCTCAGCCCCGAGAGCACCTCTGCGTATCCACCACTGCGCAAGCCCAGTTTGACAGGGGTTTTGACGGTCAAACCTTGATCGATGCGGACCACCCAAGGACTGCCACTGTCGGCGTCATGCAGCGACACCGTGGACAACAACAAGGCCTGCGGCCTGCGCGCCACTTCAATGTCCACCGAGACGGTCATGTCCTGGCGCAGGAAAGCGGGCGGTAGATCAATGTCCAACTTCACGTCCACCGCGCCGGTTTGCGCGTTGACGCCGGGGTTGATAAAGACCAGCGTTGCACCAAATTTTTGCTGCGGGTAGGCGTCAGCCGAGACAATGGCTTTTTGGCCTAAGGCAATCAGCCGCAAATTTTTCTCATCAATGGCCAGCAGCAATTGCGTCTTGCCTGTGGGGGACAGCGTCATCAAGACCTTGCCAGGTTGCACCACATCGCCGACCTCTACACTGCGCCCGATCAGCGTGCCGTCCAGGGGCGCTCGGATCACGGCATAGCGCGCGCGCGAACGCGCACCGTCTGCGGCGGCCTGGGCTTGGCGCAGTGCACTCTGGGCCATGGCGTAGTCGCTGCCGGCAGGACGGCTTGTCTCTAACTGCTTTTGCGCTGCACTAACCTGGGAGTCCGCAAGGTCCACCGCCTTGCGCGCGTCGTCCAAGGCAGCTTCGCCGATGAACCCTTGCTCGCGCAAACTCTGGTTGCGCGTGAGCATCGCTTGGGCGTTGTACAACTGGGTCCTGGCCTGGCGCAGGGCCTGTTCCGCCACCGGGGCCTGCAACTCGTTGATTTGACGCAGCTTGGCACGCGCCTGCATGACGGCGTCGTTGGACTGCCGCTCGGCCGCTAACAAATCGAACGCGGCAAGCTCAATCAATACGCCTTGTGCTTTGACGGAGTCGCCCTCTTCAACGGGGATGTTGGTGACGGTCGAGGTGATTTGCGAGCTAATGTCGATGCGGTGTGGACTCTCCACATGGCCGCTGGCCACCACCGTCTGAACAAAGTCGCGCCGCACCACCGTCTCCACTGGCACCAGCGGGCCTCGCCACCAGTTCACAGCGGCATAAATTCCGCCTGCGACTACAAGCGCAAGGGCCACGTAGACCCAACGCAGTTTGGGCAGATGGGAAAATTTGGGCATAGCCCCCCGTATTCAATGACCAGACACAACCCCAATGGCCTATCGGCCAGCGCTAGCCTCAGCGTAAGGGGAACGGGTGCGGCCATCCTTGACCTACGACAACAGAGGCACGAAATGGCACCCGGTTGTATACCCGCGGGGAGGTAAGAACAAAAAAAAGCCACAGGGGTGCAGTTCAGCACCACTGTGACTTTTTGAAAGAGAGGAAATTGGTGGGTTCTGCGTGGCTCGAACACGCGACCTACGGATTAAGAGTCCGCTGCTCTACCAACTGAGCTAAAAACCCGTATTGCAAAAATATGGATGGTGGGACGTGCGGGGGTCGAACCCACGACAAACGGATTAAAAGTCCGCTGCTCTACCAACTGAGCTAACGTCCCGTCAGAGACCCAAGGGGTTTCTGCCAAGCCCTACAGTATAGCGTGATTTAGGCGCTTTTTGAAAGCTGGTCCATCACAAAACCTGCGGCGCACAAACCGAAGGTGGCGGTGACCGTGACCAAGGAGCCATAACCATGGCAGTTGAGGGTGTTGTCGCCTTGCGCAGCAGCCTCGGGGCGCAGCACCGCCTCCGGGCTGGAGACGCACACCACGCCCATTTTTTTACCTTCTTTGGGGGCGCCATGGAACTTGCGCAAGCGGTAGCGCACCTGGGCCAGCAAGGGATCGTATTTGCAGGCGCTCAAATCGCTGAGGGCAACAGCATGTGCCTGGCGCTTGCCACCCGCCGCACCCACCGTGACAAAGTGGCAGCGCGTGCTGCGCGCCCACTGCGCCATGGCCGTCTTGGCGATGACTTGGTCGCAGGCGTCAATCACTGCATCGGCATCTGAGGGCAGCAGCTGCAGCCAGTTTTCACCGTCCACAAAGGCATCGACACCGGTGACTTGGCAGTCGGGGTGAATGAGTGCAATGCGCTGTGCCATCGCCTCAATTTTGGCCATGCCCAGCGTGGGCGTGAGTGCATGAATTTGCCGGTTGATGTTGGACTCCGACACATGGTCCATATCGATCAAGGTGATGCGACCGACGCCGCTGCGCGCCAAGGCCTCGGCAGCCCAGGAGCCGACACCTCCCACGCCCACAACGACCACATGGGCATTGCGCACCGATTGGGCCGGGCCCGCCCCATAGAGGCGGTCCAGTCCTGAAAAACGACGCTGTGCATCGGTCTCGGCCGCAGGAATCCCGCACTGCGGGTCGGGAACCATTTACTTCAACCGCGCCAGGCGCTCTTTGGCTGCGTCTGCGGCTTCACTGCGTGGGTGATCCGCAATCAGCGACTCCAGGGTCTTGCGGGCAGCCGCTGTCTCTTTGAGTTCAAGTTGGCAATTGGCCAGCGCGAGCAAGACTTCGGGCGTACGCACATAAGCGGCGTCTTGGGCCATCAGTTTTTGAAAAGTAGACAAAGCACCTTTGAAGTCTTTGCCCACGAACTTGGCATTGCCGATCCAAAACAAGGCGGCATTGGCATAGCCGGTTTGCGGATAGCGCGATAGCAAATCCACCAGGGCGGCGTGTGCGCTGTCGAACTCGCCTTTCCTGAAGCTGGCCAAGGCCTGCTCAAAGGCCCGTTTTTCTTGCGGATCCGCCAGAAAATCCACGCCTTCGTAGCTCACTTTGACGGGCTCTAGTTTGCGAAGCCGTTCCTCCACCGCCTTGGTGCCATCGGCTTGTCGGCGCTGCGCCTCTGCCAGATCGCGGGTCAGCTGTTCGATTTGTCCCCGCAGTTTGGCCGTCTCGCTGGCGTTAGCTTCCAATTGGTTTTGCAGGTCTTGCAGGCTGCGGCGCAAACCGGTGAGCTCGTCTGCCTGACGGGTCACGAGGTCGGTCAAGCGCTGGTCGGTATCGCGGCGTTGGGTCTCGAGTTTTTGGCGCACGTCCAGGATCGCCCGGCGGGCCTCTTCGTCGTCAAACATACCGGCACCGGCCTGGCTTGCGGCTGCCCACAGCACCACCGGCGCGATAGAGCGCGCCAGCGCGTAAGCGCTACACGACTTGCGCATCACCGAACCGTGATTTCAGCCCGGCGATTTTTCTCCATCGCCGCATCCGAGCCACCCTGCACTGCGGGCTTCTCTTTGCCGAAGCTCACCGCTTCGAGCTGACCGTCGGCCACGCCCAGCAGTGTCAGCGCCTTGCGCACCGCTTCCGCGCGTTTTTGGCCCAAGGCCAGGTTGTATTCACGTCCACCACGTTCGTCGGTGTGGCCTTCAATACTGGCTTTGCGGGCCTTGTCAGCTTTCAGAACCCGCGCATGCGCTTCGATCACGGGCTGAAACTCGGACCGAATCGCAAAGCTGTCGTAGTCAAAGTACACCACGCGCCCACCTGCCACCACCATGTCCGTGCTGTTGGCGTTGTTGGTGGGTGTGAGTGTTTTCACCGTGGAGTTGGCTTGCGTCGTGGCGCCACTGTTGGCGTTGGTACCCGCGTTTGCGCCTGCGACCGACTGACCGGCCTTGTCCTCAACCGCCACATCATCCAACTTGACGGTGGATCCGCATCCTGCCAAGGCCGCTGCGACCCAGGCCGCCAGTATCCACTGATTTAATTTCTTCATTCCAAACTCCGGTTGAGGGTCTAAGTTACAAATACACATGCATCAACGCACTGCGGGGCCCCAGTCGGGTTCACGCAAATCGCCGCTTTGGCCTGCCAGTCGGGCCTTTACCTTGCCGTCCAAGGTGGTGGTCATCAAGGTCTCACGCCCCCCCTGCTGGGTGGCATACAAGATCAAACGGCTGTTGGATGCAAAACTTGGGTTTTCATCTGCGTTTGTATCTGTGATGGCGGAGCTTTGGCCCGAGGTCAGATCCATGACGTGCAATTTGAACGCACCGTTGATGCGCGAGATGTAGGCCAACCAACGGCCGTCGGCACTGAGCGCCGGTGAGATGTTGTAGTTGCCGGTGAAAGTGACGCGCTCCGGCGTGCCCCCACCCACCGCAAGGCGATAAATTTGCGGTGAACCACCACGGTCGCTGACGAAATAAAGGGTTTTGCCGTCTGCCGTGAAAGTGGGCTCGGTGTCAATGGCCGGCGAGCTCGCCAGCCGGCGGGGCTCTGCACCGGACACATTGGCGTCCAGCAAATACAGCTGCGAACCGCCGTCGCGGCTCAATGTCAATGCCAGCGTTTTACCGTCCGGCGACCAGCTCGGCGCGCTGTTGGAGCCTTTGAAATTGGCCACCAAGCGGCGTTTGCCGGTGTCCACGTTGTGCACATACACGACCGGCTTGCGCGACTCAAACGAAACATAGGCGAGTTGGCTGCCGTTGGGCGACCAAGAGGGGGAAATAATGGGTTCGGTGCTGCGCAATGCGGATTGCGCGCCTTCGCCATCGGCGTCGGCCACCCACAGGTTGTAAACGCCCGTGTTGCGCGTGACATAGGCAATGCGGGTCGAGAAGACGCCTTTTTCACCCGTCAACTTCTCGTACACCACGTCGGCAATCTGGTGCGCGACATGGCGCAGCTCGGAACTGGTCGCAATGTGGCTCTGCCCGCCCAGGTCCTGGCTACGCACAGCGTCCCACACCCGAAACCGAACTTCATAGCGGTCTTCTGCAACGCGGGTGACACTGCCCGTAACCAAAGCGTCGGCACCCTGCTTACGCCATTGCGCCATGTCTGGACGGGACGACTCGTCCAGCAAAACACCGTTGGTATCCAGCCCGCGAAACTGGCCGCTGCGCTCCAGGTCGGCCTGAACAATCAGCGCCACTTTTTGCGTCAGCTGTTCATTGCCCTTGAAGGCTGCAACCGCGATGGGCAGCTGCGTTAAGCCCACGCCGGACACCTCGACGCGGAATTGGGCAAAGGCACTGGCGCCCAGCGCCCAGGTGACCATGGCTAACAAGAGTTTTTTCATACCCCCGTATTATCCCCAAGAGCTGATTTGGATTTCGCCGTCCAGGCGGCATTCCCGGTAGCCTCGGTCGGCCTGGCTTTGCAGCGTGTTTTGACGCTCTCGCACGCGATCAGCGTTGGCACTCTCTTGCAGGCGGCTCGACTCGGGGTGCCACAGGTGAAAGACCTCGGTAGCGCAGTAGCCGTTTTTGCGCACCACGCCATGGTTGTGCAGGCGCAAGACGAAGTCGGCATCCTCATGGCCCCAGCCGACAAACGACTCGTCAAAGCCATTCACTGCCTCGAAGTCGCTACGCCAGACGCCCATATTGCAGCTGCGGATGCCGCGCCAGCGAAATCCCGGCCGTTTGCGCCAGGTCAAGTCCGGCAGGCGCAGCAAACCCGTGAGCTTGTTGGCATCTTTGGCCCACCAGCGACCCAGCCAGTACCAGACAGACCGGCCAAAGACCTGCGCGCTGCCATTCAACACCGCCTTGGTTAGCGCAGGACTCAACAACACCCGGCTGCCGTTGACCAGACAGGCGGTCTCGCGCAAGTGCCGGTGGCGGCGCACAAAGTCGGTCTCAGGCACGCAATCGCCGTCCATGAACACCAGATAGCCACCTTGAGCGACTGAAACGCCCAGGTTGCGCACGCGCGATGCGGTAAAGCCCACGTCGGGGTGCCAAACATGGTGCGTTTGCAAACCCAAGGTCTCTGCGGCGCGGTGAATGGCTTGCTGGTGCTCTGGGGTGGATCCGTCATCCGCCACCACCACCTCAAAGCCTCGGTCGTCCTGCGCCGCCAGGCCCTGCAGCACGGCGATGAGGGCATCGCTGCGGTTGTAGGTGGTGATGACGATGGAGATCAGATCGGGCTGCGACATTTTTCAACTAGACTAAAACGCTTCTCGTCTGGGCAAAAGCCAGGCAAATCGACGTATTTTTTCATGGTGCCACTATAGATGAGCCTGGTTTCGGTCTACATCATCGCTTTCAATGAAGCGGAAAAAGTGCGCTCCACCATCGAGAGCGTGCGCTGGGCCGATGAAATCGTCCTGATCGACTCCTGGAGCACCGACGGCACGGCCGACATCGCCACCGCCCTGGGTGCACGCGTGGTGCAGGTCAAATTCACCGGTTTTGGCGATTTGCGCAATGCCGCCCTGGACGCCTGCACCCACGACTGGATTTTTAGCCTGGACGCCGATGAACGCTGCACGCCCGAAGCGGCCGCAGAGATTCGCGCCATTACGTCGGACCCGCAGGCCCTGGACGCGTATTGGACGCCACGGCGCAATTACTTTATGGGACGCTGGATCCAGCACTCCGGGTGGTACCCCAATTACCGTCAACCACAACTTTTTCGCAAAGGGGCCTTGCGCTATGACCGCCAGCCCGTGCACGAAGGCTTTGAACTGAACACCGCCAAGCCACTGGGCCATATGCACAACGCCATTTGGCAGTTCCCCTTCAAAAACCTGGGCGAAGTCATGCACAAGGCCAACCGCTACTCCACGCTGGGGGCCGAAAAAATCGTGCACAAACAACTCAGCATGGGCGCCGCGCTGACCCATGGCCTGTGGGCGTTTGTAAAGCACTACATCTTTAAACGCGGTTTTCTGGACGGTTGGGCCGGATTTGTCATTGCGCTGGGAAATTTTGAGGGAACTTTTTACCGCTACGCGAAGGCGGTGGAAATGCAGCAAGGCACGCAGTGGCGGGAACCGCCATCCAAAGGGGCAGCACCTGATGGAAGTTAGCAACTGGGCGCTGTACGGGCGGCTTCTGACCTACGTGAAGCCTTATTGGAAGGTCTTTGCATTGGCTGTGCTGGGCATGGTGGGCACCGCAGCCACCGAACCCGTCTTCCCAGCCATCATGAAATACCTGCTGGACCACGGTTTTCAAACCACGGACGCGCGCCTGGTATGGGTGATTCCTGCTGGAATCATTGCCTTGTTTCTGGTGCGCGGCATCTTTTCCTTTTGTACCAGCTACTTAATGACCTGGATCTCCACGCGACTGGTGACCGACCTGCGCCGCGAGATGTTCGCCAAGGTATTGACCTTTCCGACCCACAGTTTTCACGACCAGTCGGCTGGCAAACTGATCTCCAGGTTTATCCATGACGTGGGCAATGTGAACGAGGCCGTCACCAGCGTGTTGGTCATTGCCATTCGCGAATCCTTGACGGCCATCGCACTCTTTTCCTACCTGGTGTACTTGGACTGGAAGCTCACGCTTATCACGCTCATCGTGGCACCGGTGATTGCGCTGATTGTTCGTGGATTTGGCCAACGCATGCGTGCCGCCAGCCGCATGACGCAGGATTCCTTTCGAAAAATCTCTCACACGGTGGAAGAGGCCTCTGCTGCCAACAAGGTGATCAAAGTATTTGGTGGACAGTCCAAACTCAGCGACCGTTTTTTCGACGCCAACGAGCTATTTCGCCGATCCATGATGCGCGAAGCGGTCCCGGCGTCTGCCATTACGCCGATCACCCATATTGCCGCTTCATTGGCCGTAGCCTTCATTATTTACCTGGCATTGAGCCAGACCACGGGGCAAGCAGGTGCCTCCGCCGGTGGATTCATTTCGTTCATCACGGCGCTGCTCATGGTGATCTCGCCGATCAAGCAACTCACCACAATCAACACGACGCTGCAGCGCGGATTCGCCGCCTCAGAGAGTGTGTTCGGCATTTTGGATACCCAGCCGGAAGTAGACACAGGTACGCAAGTGGTCGGACGCCTGCACGGTGAGCTGGCATTTGACCGCGTGCAATTTTCCTATCCCGGTGCAGACCGGCTGGCGCTCGACGGCATTAGCTTTGAAATCAAGGCAGGCCAGACAGTGGCTTTGGTCGGCGGCTCCGGCGGCGGCAAAACCACGGTCAGTGCGCTCATCCCCCGTTTTTACCGTGCCAGCTCCGGCAGCATCCGCCTGGACGGAACAGACATTAACGCGATGACCCTGCAGAGTCTGCGCCAAAACATCGCGCTGGTGAGCCAGGACATTGTGCTGTTCCACGATACGGTGGAAGCCAATATTGCCTTTGGCGCGCGTGCACCGGTGAGCCGCGAAGCCGTGATTGCCGCTGCCATCGCTGCGCATGCCTGGGAATTCATCCAACAGCTTCCCGACGGACTGGACACTTCTATTGGCGAAGGCGGTGCCAAACTGTCTGGTGGACAGCGCCAGCGCATTGCCATTGCGCGCGCACTGCTGAAAGATGCTCCCCTCCTGATATTGGACGAGGCCACCTCCGCATTGGACACGGAGTCGGAACGCCAGGTGCAGGCGGCACTGTCGACTCTGATGCAGAACCGTACGACACTGGTCATTGCGCACCGCATGAGCACGATTGAGCACGCCGATCGCATCTTGGTGCTGGACCAAGGCAAGGTTGTCGAGGCCGGCACCCATGCCGAGCTGATGCAACGCGGTCGCTACTACGCGAACCTGAACCGGATGCAGTCGTGAGTATTCCCATTCTGATGTACCACCAGATTGACGTGCCGCCACCCCGCGGTACATCCTTGCGAGGTCTCACGGTCGCCCCCCAGTCGTTTGCACGTCAAATGGCCTTGCTGAAATTGTTCGGCTACCAAGGTCTGTCCATGCGGGACTTGATGCCTTATGTGCAGGGCACCAAGACGGGCAAGGTGGTCGGGCTGACCTTTGACGACGGCTACAAAAACAACGTCGAGCATGCGCTGCCAGTTCTTCAAAAGCATGGATTTACCGCCACCTGCTATGGAGTCAGCAGCATGATGGGCGCGACCAACTTGTGGGACCAAGGCTTGGTGGCTGAGAAACCCCTTATGTCACTGGGCGACTGGCAACGATGGCGAGACGCCGGGATGGATGTGGGCTCGCACACGAGCACCCATGCCAAGTTAACGGAACTCCCCGCTGATGAAGCACGGGCACAGATTGCCGACTCCAAGCGCGAACTGGAACAGGCGCTGGGCTGTGAAGTTCACCATTTTTGCTACCCCTATGGCTGGTTTGCCCCCGAGCACCGGGACATGGTCGCGCAAGCGGGCTACCGGACGGCGACCACGACGGTTCGCGGGCGGGTACACCGCGGTGCGGACCCATTTGCGCTGAACCGGATCATGGTCGCACGCGCCACGAATGCGATTCAATTTGCCGCCAAGGTCATGACCGGCTACGAAGACAAACGTTCATGAAACCTTTTGCGCTTTATTGCAAGAGTTACCACATCGATGTGCGCAGGGTGGTGCGCCTGGCGCAGTCGGTGCAGCGCTATAACCAAGAGCAACTGCCGTTTTATGTATCGGTTCCCCAAGCGGACTTGGCGCTGTTTCGTGAACACTTAATCGGACTGCCGGTCGAGCTGCTGACGGACGAAGAAATTGTTGAGGCCTCGCCCCGCATTGATGGCGTGCAACTGGCACGCATGGCGGGCAGCATGTCGCAACAGGTCGTGAAATCCGAGTTCTGGCGTCTGAACTTGTCCACCGCCTACTTGTGTTTGGACTCCGATGCCGTTTTCATCCGTCCATTTGGTATGGCAGACTTTTTGACGCCAGAGGGCACGCCTTACACCATGGTGGACGAAGCCCATGACTTGCTGGAGGCCGCCATGCAGCGCGGCCGCACGCGGGTTGTCAACGCGTTTATTGACGAGGCAGCGCAAGTTCAAAGCCTGCTCGGACGTTTGGGGCGACGCTACAGTTTCGGGCCCTTTCCCTTGGTGTGGCACCGTGCCGTATGGGAAAGCCTGGATGCCCACTATCTGCAGCCACAAGGCATGAGTTTTGCCGATGCGATAGCGAAGGCACCCATTGAATCGCGCTGGTACGGCGAAGCACTGCTGGCCTACCGAGCGGTTCCTCTGATGCCCTGCCAAGCGCTGTTCAAGGTCTACCACTATGCCTGGCAGTTTGACCAGGATCGTCGCGCGGGCGTCGGCACTGAGCAGCTCGCTTCGCTGTACTTGGGCGTGATCTACCAGTCCGCATGGGAGCGGAACATGGACTGGCCAAGGGAAGGCGGCAACGCCATGTCACGGCTCGGCCGCCGTTTGCGTCGGAAATTGGGAAGAATATGACTGGCAGCCTGAGGCCCAGCGAGCCCTGGCTGGACGTCGTGGTTCTGTGTCACGACCGCCCCCTGGACGCGCAGCGCGCCATTGCCTCGGTGCTCGCGCAAAACACGACGGACTTTAGGCTCACGGTGTCCGACAACTCCAGCAACGACGAGGTTGCGACCATGGTGCGGCGCGAATTTCCAGGGGTGCACTATGTGCGCAGAGTACCGATGCTCAGCGCGATGCAGCATTTCAACCGCTGCATCGATGAAAGCATGGCCCCCTACTTTTGCCTGTTCCATGATGACGACCTGATGTCCCCCGACTTTGTGCAGGTCATGCAACAGATGGCTGCGACCCACCCCGAAGCGGTGGCATTGGGTTGCAATGCGGAGATCGAAGTCATGGGCACTGTGCAGGCCGCGACTTCCTTTTTAGCCCGCCATTCCGTGGAGGTCATTGACTCTGCGCTCAAGCTCGCGGCGCGGTACTTTTCGCGCTCGCAGTCGGGTATTGCACCCTTCCCCGGCTATGTATACCAACGCCACTTGGTGGGCGCAGAGCGCTTATTGACGGATGGCGGCAAATACGCCGACGTCACCTGGCTGCTGGAGCTTGCACGAGCGCACCCTGTGGCCTGGATCAGGCAAGCCCTGATGACCTACCGAATGCACCAAGGCAACGATGGCAACACCGAATCACGCCGTGACCGGCTGCGTTTCCTGGGCTATCTCAAACGCAACCGAGACTGGCTGGGCGAAGGCATTGTTCAAGACTACCGCTGTTCATTTATTTACAAAACGCTGCTCAAAACCCCGGTACCGGCGAGACGCGCACGCCGTCTTCATGTGGCCAAGGCATTTCTGTCCACCTACCGCTGGGCCCGCTACGGCAGGGTCTCCACCTACCAAGCACTGATCGAACGTGCCCAAATCAAATACGCGCAGCGCCCATGATTTACGCCAATGTCTACGCGGACGGCCACAGCGCAAACTCCTTGTTTGCCCATGAGGACAGTGTCCACCGCTTCAATCCGACCTTCACACCCAGGCTGCTACGCCAGACCTTTCGGGAACAAGGGGTGGAAATCAATACGCCCGATCTCAATGCAGGGCGAACCGTCGCCTTTGACCTCCATTTGGAAGGCCGCCCCGTGGGTGTGCGGCTGCGGCCCCGGTTTTTGATCGCCTTAGAAAACCCCAACATCAACAAACTCAACGCCAGCAGCGACTACTGCCAGCAGTTCGATGGCGTCTTTGCCTGGGACAGCCGCTTGTTCCACTTGTCCAATGTCACGCCCATCCTGATTCCACACCCGATGGCGTGTGGGGAGTTTTTGGATTGGGAACATCGGCCCCGGTTCAGTTGCTTGATCAATGCCAACAAGGCATTCAAAGAGGTCCTCCCCTCGGATTTGTATTTGGAGCGCCTCAAGACCATTCGCTGGTACGAAAAGAATGCACCGGAACAGTTCGATCTCTATGGCATGGGTTGGGAGAAGTCGGTGCCGGCCTATACGGCTTTAGGGCGGCTCGCGCGTCTGGGGTCGCGGCTCAAAACCCGCCTTTTTGGCGTGCCGCCGTTTCCCAGCTACCGTGGAGCCGTGAGCGACAAAGCCCGTGTGTTGTGCAAAACGCGTTTTTCCTATTGCTATGAAAACAGCCGGGATTTGTCCAACTACATCACCGAAAAAATATTTGACAGCCTGGCCCAAGGCTGTGTCCCGGTCTACTGGGGTGCGGACAATGTGCTGGACTACATCCCGGAAAACTGCATGATTGACCGCAGAAAATTCGCCAATACCGCCGAAGTTCACCGATTTTTGACCGAGATCACCGCGCAGGAATACGCGCAGTACCAGGCCAACATCGCCCAATTTATGCACAGCAAGGTGGCGACGCGCTTCAGTTCGGGGCACTTTGCCCAACACGTGGCGGGGCAGGTGCTGGCGGTAATGGGCCGCTTACAGAGTGAGTAGCTATCATTGTCGGGTGCTGAAAACCCACATCCACCCCCATTTTTCTTCAGGCCTTCCATGAAAGCAGTCATTCTTGCCGGTGGACTCGGCACCCGGATTTCCGAAGAAACCCACCTCAAACCCAAGCCCATGGTAGAAATTGGGGGCAAGCCCATCCTGTGGCACATCATGAAGACCTACGCCCACCATGGCATCAACGACTTTGTGATTTGCTGCGGCTACAAGGGCTACCTGATCAAGGAATATTTCGCCAACTACTTCTTGCACATGTCGGATGTGACGTTTGACATGCGCAACAACAGCATGCAGGTGCACCAGCAAAGCGCCGAGCCGTGGCGGGTAACTTTGGTGGACACCGGTGAATCCACCATGACAGGCGGGCGACTCAAACGCATAGCACCCTATGTGCAGGATGAGGAAGCGTTTTGTTTTACCTACGGCGACGGCGTGAGCGACGTCAATATCACTGAATTAATTGCCTTTCATAAGGCCCAACAGGTCAAGGCCACGCTCACCGCGACCCTACCCCCCGGGCGCTTTGGGGTGTTGGAACTCAACGGTGCGAAAGTACACAGTTTCCAAGAAAAACCCCGCGGGGATGGCGGGCTCATCAACGGCGGGTTTTTTGTCCTTTCCCCTTCGGTCATGGACTACATCGACGGCGACAGCTGCATCTGGGAGCGCGCACCGCTGGAATCTCTAGCCCAGGAGGGGCAACTCAGTGCGTTCGAGCACGCCGGCTTCTGGCAGCCCATGGACACCCTGCGCGACAAGACCCACCTGGAAGAACTCTGGCAAAGCGGCCAAGCGCCCTGGAAGGTGTGGGAATGAATCCGGACTTTTGGCGGGGACGCCGCGTCTTTTTGACTGGCCACACCGGCTTCAAAGGAAGCTGGTTGTCGCTTTGGCTCCAACAACTCGGCGCGCAGGTCACGGGCTACGCTTTGACTCCACCCACCCAACCCAATTTATTTGACGCGGTGCAGGTCGGGCCAGGCATGCACTCGGTCATTGGTGATATCCGGGACGGCGGCGCGCTGGCACGGGCCATGCGGGTAGCCCAGCCTGAGGTCGTGATCCACATGGCAGCGCAGCCGCTGGTACGCAGGTCTTATGTCGACCCGGTGGAAACCTATTCCACCAACGTGATGGGTACGGTACACCTGTTGGATGCTGTTCGCCAGACACCCGAAGTTAAAGCGGTTGTGAACGTCACCACCGACAAATGCTACGAGAACAAGGAATGGGTGTGGGGCTACCGCGAGAACGAGCCTATGGGCGGCTTTGACCCCTACAGCAACAGCAAAGGCTGCGCAGAGTTGGTTACATCGGCGTACCGCAACTCATTCTTTTCTACCGGCGCCAATGCCGGGCGCCCGGTCGCACTGGCATCTGCACGGGCGGGTAATGTCATAGGCGGCGGAGATTGGGCGCCTGACCGTTTGGTGCCGGACATACTGCAGGCCTTTGGCGCGCACAAGCCGGCCTTGATCCGCAATCCCCACGCCATCCGGCCCTGGCAGCATGTGCTTGAGCCCTTGTGCGGCTACCTCACGCTGGCTGAGCGCTTGCACACCGATGGCCAGGCCTGTGCCGAAGCATTCAATTTCGGCCCCCACAGCGACGACGCGCGTCCGGTCGCATGGATTGTGGAACGCATGGCACAGCAGTGGCAGGACGGTGCGCGCTGGCAGCAAGACGGTGGTGTGCACCCGCACGAGGCGCACTACCTCAAGCTCGATATTTCCAAAGCCGGACAGCGCTTGGGCTGGACACCCCGTTTGCGGCTGGAGCAAGCGCTGGAGCTCACGGTGGCCTGGGAACGCTGCCGACTGCAGCGCAGTGCCGAACTGCGCGCATTCACACTGGCCCAAATTCACACCTACCAGCAACTGGCTACCAGCCAGTCGCCAACGATTTCTCATTGATTCAAAGTATGGACAACGCCAAAACCCTCGCGCTGCGCGCACAGATTGCCGAACTGGTAGACCAGTACGCCGCCATAGCGCTCGCACCTCACGCCTTTTTGCCTGGTGCTTCGGCGGTGCCCCCTTCCGGCAAAGTCATCGGCGCAGAAGAACTCAAAAACATGGTGGAGGCTTCGCTGGACGGCTGGCTCACTACCGGGCGGTTTAACGCCGAGTTTGAGAAAAAACTCGCCGCTTTCATCGGTGTCAAACACCTGATTACCGTCAACTCTGGCTCGTCGGCCAACCTGGTAGCGTTTAGTACGCTCACCTCGCCCAAGCTGGGTGCGCGCGCGATTCAAAAAGGTGACGAAGTGATTGGCGTGGCCGCGGGCTTTCCCACCACCGTGAACCCGATATTGCAATTTGGCGCAGTGCCGGTGTTTGTGGACGTGGATGCCATCACCCACAACATCGACGCATCCAAGATCGAAGCGGCTATCGGCCCCAAGACCAAGGCCATCATGCTGGCCCATAGCCTGGGCAATCCGTTCAATTTGGATGTAGTCACTGCCTTGTGCAAAAAATACAACTTGTGGCTGGTCGAAGACTGCTGTGATGCGCTAGGTACCACCTACCGCGGCCAGATGGTGGGCACGTTTGGCGACATTGCCACCCTGAGTTTTTACCCGGCTCACCACATCACCATGGGTGAAGGCGGCGCGGTGTTTACCAACAACGAAGAGCTCAAGACCATTGCCGAGAGCTTTCGCGACTGGGGCCGCGACTGCTACTGCCAGCCGGGCAAGGACAACACCTGCGGCAAACGCTTTTGCCAAAAGCTCGGCAATCTGCCCGAGGGCTACGACCACAAATACACCTACAGCCACCTGGGCTACAACCTCAAAATCACCGACATGCAGGCGGCTTGCGGCTTGGCCCAGCTCGAGAAAGCGCCGCAATTCATTCAGGCGCGCAAAGACAATTTTGTGTTCCTCAAAGAGCGCCTTAAAGACTGCGAAGCGTTCTTGCAGCTGCCAGAGGCCACAGAGCATTCCGACCCATCCTGGTTTGGCTTTCCCATCACGCTGAAAGACAACTGCCCGGTGACTCGCTTGGACTTGTTGACCTACCTGGACCAAAACAAGGTTGGAACACGCCTGCTTTTTGCCGGTAATTTGACCTGCCAGCCCTACATGGCCGGTGCCAATTACCGTATCAGTGGTGACTTGACCCAGACCGACAATGTCATGAACAACACCTTCTGGATCGGCGTACAGCCGGCGCTGACCCGCGAGATGCTGGAATTTGCGGCGGCCAAGATTGAAAGTTATTTGGGTGTGAATTTTTAA